>JBKECC010000088.1:0-13188 GCA_047974135.1 Campylobacteraceae bacterium
CACTTTTAAGGGTTGTAGTCCTTGGCAAAACAGACTTGGAAGAGTTTCCAAAATCACTTCTTTATATGCCAAATGCTAACAATTCACTTTCGCATGAAGCTGCATTTTTGCTTGGTCTGAATGCTATAAAACAAAACAATACAAAACTTGCTGGACAATTTTTTGTTATTGCCCAGACAAAAGCTTACTATCAATCAGACAAAGATAAATCTCTATTTTGGCAATTTCTTGCAACAAAAGATATAAATGCTTTGCAAAAAGTAGCAGGTAGCCAAGATATAAATATTTACTCACTTTATGCAAAGGAAGAGTTAAATGCTACAGTTGAAAATATAGAGCTTTTAACACAAAAAAGTAAAAAAAAGGTTAAGTTTGATATGCAAGATCCTTTTGCATGGGCAAATTTGCTTGATAAAATAAAAGATTCAAACGAAACAGAACTCCAAAAAATAGCAGACACTTACAACACAAAAGATACGCTTCCAGTATATGCTTTTATCAAAGAGAGGCAAGCAAAATACAAACAAGGCTACTATATAACGCCCTACTCTGAGTATTTAAAAGATGTAAATACAACAAGAAAGATTTTAATCTACTCTATAGCAAGACAAGAGAGTCGTTTTATACCTTCAGCCATTTCAACATCTTACGCACTTGGAATGATGCAATTTATGCCATTTCTTGCTCGTGATACAGCAAAACAACTAAAATTAAAAGATTTTGATATAGACTATATGTTCAAGCCAGAAATCGCCTACTCATTTGCAAATCATCATTTAGATTACTTAGAAAAATACTTAAACCATCCACTTTTTGTATCTTACGCTTACAATGGTGGTATTGGCTTTACAAGAAGAATGTTAGAGAGTGGACTCTTTAAAAAAGGTGATTTTGAGCCATTTTTGAGTATGGAGTTAGTTGCATATAATGAATCAAGAGAGTACGGGAAAAAAGTTATGGCAAACTATATAGTTTACTCAAAACTTTTAGGTGAAAAAGTAAGTATCAAAAATCTTTTTGAAGAGTTAGTTCAGCCCTAGAAAATGGGCTAACTTCTACACTTACAGATAACTTTTTAAAATCAACATTTTTCTTACCCATAACTAGATAGTACTCACTCCAACTATTTGTTGTTGGAAGATAGTTTATCACTTCATCGTTTTTTTCTAACTCTATAACGGTTGCTTCTTCATTATCTATAAAAACTTTTGGAAAGTCAAGAGTTCGGTTGTCTTCGCCACTTGGTGAGTAGTAAAGGCTAAGTGCTATGGTATCAGTTTTGTTTTCTTTATACTTTCCAAGATTGTTTAGATATGTAGCCATAACCAAAAGAGTTGATTTATCGGCTAAAACAAGTCTTGCTTTTTGAGTGCTTATAACAGATTGTTCAAACTCGCTCTGCTTTATTAAAACCTCTTTATTTTTAGAACTACAGCCAAAAAAAACAAAAAGAGTAACCATGAAAACGATGATATTTTTATTCAACATAAAACCTTTACATGTAAAGTTATTAAAACATAATTTTATGCAAACTGTGTTGATACTCTCATTAAAAGCTAAATATTTTTTAGATATAATCGCAGGCTATTACAAACAAAAAGAGAAGATATGAGTTCAGTTGCAATCGCATTTACAGGCCCTTCAAACAGCGGAAAAACCACTTTGATTGTAAAACTTTCCAACTATTTAAAAGATAGATACAAAATAGCCATCGTAAAACATGACCCAAAAGATAAAGGTATTTTTGACGTTGACGGCAAAGATAGTGACAAGTTTACAAAAACCGGAGCCGAGGTGATAGTAACTTCACCAAAAAGAACTACATTTTTTTCAAACCAAGAAAAGAGTATAGATGAGATTATAGAACTTTTTTCACCGTTTGATATACTTTTTGTTGAAGGATTAAAAACTCTTCCACTTCCAAGACTTGGTATATTTAGAGGGAAATTGATTGAGAGTTACTTTGAACACTGCCTTGCTATTGCTATAGATGAGAGTATAGATATAAACGATTATAAAATCCCAGAACATCTTGAAGTTCTTGACTTGAACAATACAGAGATGGTTGCAGAGTGGATTTTGAAAAATGCGAAAAAAATTGAGGTAAAAAGATGAAAAAAGATTTTGAAGAGATATTAAAAGCAGTAGAAATCATAGCTTTAAAAATCAAAAAAGCTATAGAATTTGGAGATACAAGCTATAGCCAAAACACAAACAAAACGGGCGATACACAACTTAAACTTGATATCGAAAGTGATTTAATCGTTGAAAACGAACTTAAAAAAGTCTCTATTATAAAAACTATCATAAGCGAAGAAAAAGAGGGAGAGACTTCTTTACATGTAAATGGAAAATACATCGTAGGTTACGACCCGCTTGATGGTTCAAGCTTAATTGATGTAAATCTTTCTGTTGGTTCTATCTTTGGTATTTATGAAAATAATACAGATGGAAATTCTCTAGTTGGTGCTATTTACGTGGTTTATGGACCAAGAACAGAGATAGTAACTGCATTTGATACGGTTACACTTTACAGACTAAACGGTGCTGGAAAATTTGACAAAATTAAAGAAAATATCACTCTAAATGAAAAAGGTAAATTAAACGCAAGCGGCGCAACCCAAAAAGGTTGGAGTAAGTATCACAAAAAGATGATTGATGATATCTTTGCTGATGGCTATCGTCTTAGATACTCTGGCGGCATGGTTCCAGACTTACACCAAATCTTACTAAAATGTGGCGGGCTTTTCTCGTACCCAGCAACAACAGATGCTCCAAAAGGCAAGTTAAGACTAATATTTGAAGTGTTTCCTTTTGCCTTTGTTTACGAAAAAGCAGGAGGTGCTGCGATAGATGGCAAAAAAAGATTGCTTGATTTAATTCCATCTCATCCACACGATACAAGCCCTTGCTTTTTTGGCTCTAAAAATGAAATAGAAAGAGTAAAAAGCGTTTATGCAAACAGTTGATGAGATTTTAAAAAACTATTCACCAGAACTAAAAATAGAGATAGAAAACATACAAAAATGCCAAGAAGAGAAAGAAGTAAAAAGCTGTTTTACATGTAAAAACTTTTATGATTGTGAGATAAGAAAAAAGTATGTGCAAACAGTTTATGATAGTATGTCACACGGAGAAAGTGGCGGATTTGAATTTTAAAATATTAAGGAAAAGATAGATTATGAAAAAGGCTTATATCACTTCACCAATTTACTACGTAAACGATGTTCCTCACATTGGACACGCTTACACAACAATCATCTGCGACACTCTTGCTAGATACTACAGACTAAAAGGTTATGAAACATTTTTTTTAACTGGAACAGATGAGCACGGACAAAAGATAGAGCAAGCCGCAAAGCAGAGAAATAGAACCCCAAAAGAGTATGCCGATGAAGTAAGTGGAAAATTTCGCACTTTGTGGGATGAGTTTGACATAAGTTATGATAAATTTATAAGAACAACTGACGAAGAACACAAAAAGGGTGTGCAGTTTGCTTTCAATAAAATGTACAAAAAAGGCGATATTTACAAGGGCGAATACGAAGGTCATTACTGCGTTAGCTGTGAGACTTTTTTCACCGATAGCCAACTTATAAATAATGAAGATTGCCCAGATTGCGGAAGAACCACAACACTTTTAAAAGAAGAGAGCTACTTCTTTAAACTTAGCAAATACGAAAATGATATATTGAAATGGTACGAAGATATAGATGATTGCGTTATGCCAAAAGCTAAGAAAAATGAAGTCATAAGCTTTGTAAAACAAGGGCTTCGTGACTTGTCAATCACTAGAACAAGTTTTGACTGGGGTATAAAACTTCCACAAAACCTAGGAGATAGTAAACACGTTTTATATGTTTGGCTTGACGCTCTTTTAAACTATATAACCGCTCTTGGATATGGAAGTGATGATAAAAATATGGGATTTTGGCCAGCTAGTTTTCACGTAGTTGGAAAAGATATATTAAGATTTCACTCCATTTATTGGCCAGCATTTTTGATGAGTTTAGAGTTGCCACTTCCAAAACATGTAGCAGCTCACGGCTGGTGGACAAGAAACGGCGAAAAGATGAGTAAAAGCAAAGGAAATGTTGTAAATCCAAAAGAGGTAGCGGATGCTTATGGATTAGAAAACTTTAGATATTTTATGCTTCGTGAAGTTCCTTTTGGACAAGATGGCGATTTTTCTCAAAAAGCTTTGATAGATAGAATAAACTCAGAGCTTGGAAATGAGCTTGGAAACTTGCTAAACAGAATCATTGGAATGAGTGGAAAATACAATAATCACAAAATAGACATGACAAATGTAGAAAAGTTTCACAAAAAAGAGTTAGATGAAGCAAATGCTATCTTAGAAAATGTAGAAAATTATCTAAATGAAGTTCAGACAAATAGATATCTTGAAGAGTTATGGAAAGTTTTAAGTCTTGCAAATGGCTCTATCACAGTTCATGAGCCATGGAGTAAAATAAAAGAAGGTAGAAATGATGAGGCTTTAGCCTTAGTTGGACTTGTGGCAAATCTTCTGTCAAAAGTTGCAGTGCTTTTATCTCCAATCATGCCAAAAACAGCTTCTAAAATCGCGAATAGCTTAGGATTTGAGATAGATACAAACTCTTACACAAAGATGATTTTAAATAAAGAGTTGTTAAAAACTACAGTTATCAAACCAATTGAGCCACTCTTTCCTCGCATTGAAGAAGAGCTTATAAAAACTTCAACTCCAACTGCTTTGCATGTAGAAAAAAAAGAGGAAAAAGATGAGCTTATAAGTATTGATAAGTTTTTTGCCTCAAAGATAAAAATAGGAACTATCCTAAAAGCAGAAAGTGTTGAAAAAAGCGATAAACTCATAAAGTTTTTAGTTGATTTAGGCGAAGAAAAACCAAGACAAATACTCTCAGGCATTAGAAAGTATTACGAACCAAGCACTTTAGTTGGTACGCAGGTTTGTGTTGTTGCGAACTTAAAACCTGCAAAACTTATGGGTATGGTGAGTGAGGGCATGATATTAACCGCAGAAAGCAAAGATGGGCTCTCTTTAATCCGCCCAGAAAATTTAGCGATAAATGGAGCAATTATCAAATGATAATTGAAAACCTTGCAAGAATAATACAAGGTGACCTTTTAAATAAACCCTCCATCAATGCCATCACAAACATAACAGCAAGTTTAGACAAAGTAGGCAAATCAAGCGCCTACTTTGCTTATGAAGCCTCAAAAGATGATATAGAAGAAGCGATTTTAAGAGGTGCTTATGCGGTTATCTTTTCAGGTGATTTAAACTTTAAAGACAAAGAGATAGCTCACATAAAAGTAGCTTCCGTTCAAGATGCGATGTTTCGCTTGATGCGCTACGAGATAGACAGAAAAGAGTTAAATTTCGTTTATTGTGATAGCTTGCAAGTAGATATGCTAAAGTCTTTTAAGTTTTTGTTTGAAGCTTATGTAGAACCAAATATGGCACAAGATTTTTTTGCACTTATCTTTAGTATGAATCCATCAAGTTATCTTTTTTCAAGCTCTAAAAGAGTTTTGGAGATAATAGCACCAAATCATAAAAGCATCAAATCCGAAATTGAGGCAAAAGTACTTCAGTCACACACACTTTTTCGCTCCTCTTTTGCCTTTAAAGATAACTACTTTAAAGAGTTTGCCCTAACTCCACTTTTCATAAACTCTTTTTGTGCTATTATAGACTTTTTAGATGAAAATTCTCTGCCTTACAAAGTAGAAGCACTTGATAAAACAGGACATTTTGAACCGCATTTTGTAAACTCTGCGATGCGTCCAAAACCATTTGGCTCCACGCACCAAGCACTTATCATAGAAACTAATGAGAAGCTATATGACAAAGAAGTTGAATTTATAAAAAAGTATGCAACAAGCGAGCAACTTTTACTTTTAGCTCCTTATAGCGCAAATATAACTTCAAATGCAAGAAGATACACATCTGCCTCAATCATACAAACTATAGGCACAAACTCTTTTCGTTATCTTCTGATTTTAGGAGATAAAAAACAGATTATAGAAGCTCTTGAAGCTCCACCGCCTCCGCCACCAAGCCTTTTTTAACTTTTACATGTAAAAATCGTTGCTTTTTAGCAACAATATCGCCAAATTCATAAATCACTTAGTCACATACCAACAAAGTATGCTCCTAACATAATATTATCTATTCGGCTCATTCTTGCACAAAATCAATCAATTTTTAAAAGACTTTTAGATATAAACTAAAACAATCACAAGTTTTTTATCATTCGTTTATTTTCCAAAAACCAGTCTTATCACTTCCTATTCGCTCTATCTTACCTAAAGCTTTTAGTTCTTTTATCTTTCGTTTTGCAGTGCTTAGACTTATTTTTAAATGCTTACTGATTTCATTTGTTGTTGTTTTGTTATTTTTATTTATCAAACTAAATACAGAGTCATTTACAGTGTCATTTTTTGATTTTACAGTGTCAAAAAACTGTATATGCGTTTCTCTATTTTTAAGTAAATTGTTTTCTTTGAGCATTAAGTTTAAAAGAAAAAATATAAGATATTTTTCTGTTTTATAAATATTTTTTGACAAATCCTCATAATTTGCCCTTACTAATGCATTTCGAAAATACCAAGAGTGCTTCGCAAACAAATCATTGTTCACTTCTTTAAATCCTAATTTATAAAGATATTTTATTAAAAAAATTGCCGTAGTTCTTGTGTTTCCTTCTGCAAAAACATGTATCTGCCATAAATTAGAAGTAAAATGTGCGATATGTTCTATAATTTCTTGTGGGTTCAACCCTTTATAACTAAACTTTTTTTCTTGTTCAAAATCGTATTTAAGCATCTCTTTTAAATTTCCAGCACTTGCATAAAGAACTGTTTCGCCATCCAAAACCCACTCTTTTTTTGTGATATTATAATCACGGATTTTTCCAGCATGAGAATAAATACCTTGAAATAGTCTTTTATGGATAGTTAAATATTCAATAGGTGAAAATGTAAAAGTTTGCTCACCTAAAATCTCTGCAATTCGAGCAGAAACCTTATCTGCCTCTTCGGTACGATTTTCTATATCTTTTACAGGATGTTGTTGGTAATAACTATCGATTCGTTCTTTAACTTCATAGATAGTAATGTCGCCTTCGATATTTTGTTTAGCAGTAGAAATGAGATAATTGGAAGGTTTTAGACCATCAACTTCTTGCAGTCCGATGGCTGTTTTCCAAACTTTTGCTTTTTTTACTTTGTTTGGTTCGCCTTGTTGTAAGTACTCTTCAAAGTTATCTATTGCCATTTTACCAGTCTTTTATTTAAATTCTAAAATTATACTTAAAAACGTATTGCTTTATAGTTAAAACCTTTCTTTACATGTAAACTATCTTATCTTCTACTCCAGCGTTTTTAAAGCCTTTTAGCCTTAGTCTACAACTATCACAAACACCGCAAGCCTTATCTTCATTTTTATAGCAACTCCAGGTAAGTTCAAGTGGAACATTGTATTTTTGTGATTCTTTTACTATCTCCTCTTTTGTTAAATGCACAAGCGGAGTTATGATTTTTAACTTTGTCTCTTTTTTAGTGCCTTCATTTATGGCAAGCTCACTCTTTTTTATAAACTCTTCTGTACAATCTGGATAACCGCTGCTATCTTCTTCCATGACTCCAAGATATATGGCTTCAGCTTCTTCTTTTTCTGCTAAAGCAGTGGCTATTGATATAAATATACCATTTCTAAAAGGAACGTAAGTATTTGGAACGCCTTTCTTTATGCCATCTGTTCTAATATTTAATTTATCATCAACCAGAGATGATGCACCGATGTTCTTTATAAAATGCGTGTCAATCACCACTTTTTTTGCATTGAGTGAATCACAAATATCGTTAAATGCTTTTAGTTCTCTATTTTCAGTTTTCTGTCCATAGTTAAAGTGAAGCCCTATAACTTCAAATCCGTCTCTTTTGTTTGCTATGTAAGCACTAAGTGCGCTATCCATTCCACCACTTATGATACAAACTGCTTTTTTCATCGTTTTTGCCTTATGTTTTTTAATAAAAGAATTTTACATGTAAATTGTTATAATTACGCTTTTAAAGGATAAAAATGCTTATAATTGAAAATGAAACAAACTTTAATATCGACAGCACACTTCTGAAAAATATAGCTAAATCTTTGACAAACAAAGATGTAGAAGTTGTTTTTGTGGAAAGTACGGATATGCAAGAGTTAAATAAAAATACGCGTAAAATCGATAAAACAACGGATGTACTAAGCTTTCCTCTTGATGACTTACCTTTTGTGCCACTTGGAAGTGTTGTGATAAATCTTGAAATCGCCAAAAGTGTGGCTTCTGAACTTGGTCACACGTTTGAAGATGAAGTAGCACTTTTGTTTATCCATGGTATCTTGCATCTACTTGGATTTGATCATGAAGTTGACAGTGGAGAGATGAGAGAAAAAGAGGAAGAACTTATAAAAGAGTTTAATTTGCCAAAAAGTCTTATCTTAAGAAACTCTTAACCGTTTTACATGTAAATAATTATTTACATGTAAAAGTTTTTTATAGAATCAATTGAGCGTAGTAATATATCCCATTTCATAGAGTTTGTCATATATCTTTGAAACGATTTCACCACCTGCTCTACCACCGCTTTGTCCGTGTTCAATCAAAATATTTACTACATATTTTGGATTTTTGTAAGGTCCGTAAGTTGTAAGCCAAGCATGTGAGCGTTGATAATATTCTAACTCGCTCTCTTTCATTCTTACTTTTTCTTCTTGTGGAATTCCAACAACTTGTGCTGTTCCTGTTTTGCAAGCTATTTTAACCTTAGAGTTTACGTGTCTTGACGCTGTTCCTGTTGCTGAGTTACAAACTTCATACATTCCCTCTCTAATTACTGGTAAATTTTTCTTCTCTATATCTGTAAATATATTATCTTCTGCCCCGTAAGCTACTTCTATATCATCTACTTGTTTTATAAAGTGTGGGATAATGTTTTTACCACTTGCTATCATTCCTATATTTCTTGCTACTTGCATAGTTGTAGCCAAAAAATATCCTTGTCCAATAACTGTATTTACGGTTTCACCTTGATACCAAGGTTGGTTGTATTTTTCTCTTTTCCAATCACGCCCAGGTGCAATTCCTACAAATTCATTTGGCAAATCTATCCCAGTCACAACACCAAAACCAAGTCGTTCAATAACAGGAGTTATGGCGTCAATTCCACTCTCAAGAGCTAATTTATAGTAGTAAACGTCACTACTGACTCTTATAGATTTTTTTAAATCAGTATCACCATGTCCATCAACCTTCCAATCTCTAAATATTCTTCCTCCAAGTTCTATATATGGCGGACAGTAGATAATCGTATTTGCAGTTATGGTTTTTGCATCTAAAAATGCCATAGCCATGCTCATTTTTACAACAGAACCAGGTGGATAGAGGCCATTTACCAGTTTATTTGTAAAAGGATGATTAAAATCTTCAGACATTGCTTTCCACTCATCATGTGAGATACCTGTAACAAAAGTATTTAAATCGTATTCTGGGAAACTTAGAGCTGAAAGTATAGAGCCATCACTTATATCCATAACTATAATAGAGCCACTTTTTCCATCAAAAAGTTTTGCAATATACTCTTGCAGTTCCATATCAAGACTAAGGTATAGATTTTGGCTAGATGATGCTATTCTTGATATTTCTTCTATTTCCTCATTAAGTGCAGTTACCCTTACCTCACGTGAGCCTATTTTCCCTTTTAATAATTCATCATAGTACTTTTCAACACCTGTTTTGCCCGTATATCCAACAAGCTTTGCAACTGCGTCTTTTGAGTTATCTTCTTCATTTGACTTACCAACGTAACCAATCACGTGAGAAGCTAAACTTCCATAAGGGTAATTTCTTTTTGTTATAGGATAAATTGAGATATTTTCTCTTAAGTTTAGCTGCGTGAAGCTATTTATAACATTATCATAATGCATGAAATCAACAACTTGTATCTTCTCATGCTCATACGGTGAATCAGATCTTAGGTACTTTCTTTTTAAGCTCTCTTTATCAAGTGATGGTATTTGAGAGACTAAAAAATCAAGCTCAGCATCAAGTATATGCTCATTCTTTTTTCCACTTAATTGCGATTTTATACCTATTGCAAATCCAAGCTCATTTACAGCAAGTGGCTTTTTATTTCTATCATATATAAAACCTCGTTTTGGAACTAAAAGCTCAGTTTTAACAGAATTACTTTTTGAAATCTCTTCATAATACGCATGGGATTTTATACTTATATAATAAACTCTTGTAAGTAGCAAAATCCACACAAATATAAAAAATGATATGACTATCTTAATTCTTGTATTTGTCATCATCTACTCTTAAAAAGAAGTATTGATATAATGGAATCAATAAAAATATAGAAAAAATGCACTAAATTCATAGTGAAAAATGGCTCATCAAGCATGTAGGCTATAAAGTTATTTAAAAGATAAAACCCAAAATAGCAGATAACAACAAAGATAGAGATTATCCAATCTTCACTTTTAAATACAGCAGTTATTTTGTGCATAAATTTATAATACATCATGAGAAATAGTAAAAGAAGTGGAAATAGATAAAATCCTCTATTTAACTCAAAAAAGAATAGATAGAAAAATACCAAATAAATCTCTATCTTATCTTTGCTATCTTTAAAATTTATAAGTAAAAATACAAACATAACTCCTATAAGAGGAGAAAGGAACGTATAAACACTACTTGCAATTTGATATAAAAATAGAAATGTAAAAAATGTAAAAAGTCTTAAATAGCTACGATTAAAGCTATTTCGTCGCATATTGGAAAGTGTTTGCATTTTATACAGTCTGCCCAGATTTTATGTATTGGTAGAGACTCTTTTGGAATCTCTGAAAATTTTAACTTTTGAAAAAACTCTTTTTCATAAGTTAGTGTAAAAACCTCTTTAACTTCTAACTTTTTTGCATCATCAAGCAGTGTCTCAACGATACCTCTTCCAACTCTTTGTCCTCTAAAATCTCTACTTACAACAAGGCTTCTAACCTCTGCTAATTTTGGTGCATGAATATGCAAAGCCCCAAAACCTATGAGTTTATCATCATTACAGGCTAAGATATATGAGCGTATATTTGTTGCAATCTCATCGCTTGTTCTATTTAATATTATCCCGCCATCAACTTCTGGTTTCACCAAAGCTTGCATAGCTTCTATGTCTTTTAGGCTTGCTTTTTTATAAGTTATCATGAAATATTTCCAAATAGTGAATTAAAAATAGCTATATTTGCTTTATCTATATTTGTCTTTTTTAAAACCGAAACCAAAACAGCATTTTTGTTTACATGTAAGATTTGATTTGTCTCTTTTTGGTTTAATTTATCGGATTTTGTATAAATATTCAAAATATCTTGATCGGCTCTTTTTATGGTTTGTAGATAATTTGATACATTTTCATCAATTTCAAGGTCTATATGTCTTGAATCTATCAAATGTACGAAAAGTCTGATTGAAACTCTTTTTTCTATAAATCTATTTAACTCTTTTTGCCATTCATCTTTTTTACCTTTTGAAACCTTTGCATATCCAAATCCAGGTAAATCAACAAATCTTGCAAAAAATCTCTTTTTATCATCATCTTCAAACTCAACATCAAAAAAGTTAATAAGTTGCGTTTTTCCCGGAGTTGATGAACTTTTTGCCAATTGTTTTTTATTTGTTAGAGCATTTATAAGTGAACTTTTTCCAACATTACTTCGTCCTAAAAAAGCAACTTCCAAAACACCTTCATCTAGAGACTCGTCTATATTTGAAGCGGATTTGACAAAGTTTGCGTTAACAACTCTTATCACTTCTTTTTATCCTCAATTTGAAAAATAAATTTTACAGGAGCTTTATCTTTTCCATCAACTTTGTACTGTCCTGTTCTTTGATTTACCTCTATCTTGTCGCCATAAACTTTTTTGTCTGTATCTATTTCATGTAAAAATGCATTGCTTGTTAAAATATATCTATCTTCGTTTGGTTCATAAGTTAAGTTATTTCCTGAAATATCGTAAGTTTTGTTTTCCATTAAAATTTTTGCTTTTACATTTCCCGTTGCTGTGTATTTTAGTGGTTGTCTTTTATCATCAAAATTTACTAAAATCTTATCAGCTCTTAGTCTATCTTTCTCTTTTACTATCACAACATCACCTACAAATTCTGTTATCATCTTTCCTTCGTCAGCAAAAAACTCTTTTGAGGTAATTTCAACCTGAGCAGCATATATATAATTTAAAAGTAAAATCATCGCAAATATCAGTTTTTTCATCTTGTTCTATTCTCCGTTTCTATCAAAGCTTTTATATTTTTTGCGTCTATCACGCCATTTTTTGTGTTATAAACAAAACCATCTCCATGAGCTACATTTATACTATCTTCTATTCTAAATAGTGTTTTTCCAACAATCGTTCCATTTTTTTGATAATACTCAACTTCTTCAGTGGTCAGTTTTAGCGTTTTGTCTCTTGTATATATAACATTTCCATCTAAATAAATAACTTCATTTTTTATAGTTGCATTGTTTGACTTTAAAGTTTCTACTGTATTGTTTTTATTCATATAAGCATCAACTGTGTACAAAACATCTCTATCGGAAAATCTAAGTGCTCTATCTGCACTTATAGCCATAACTACGCCTTCTTCATTGATGTTATAATCTTTTACATGTAAGAGTTCTATAGATGCTATAGAGCCATTTTGATTTGACATATCAAAAGAGTATGGTTCTTGTGTTAGAAGTGCAATCACAACAATAAAAAAGAATCCAAGAAAATAGTATAACGCCTTTACAACCAAGGTTTTTCATACTCCTCTCTCAAGTTTTCACTATCCACTATCATCTCTATCATCTCTCTAACCGTCCCTCTTCCTCCATCAGTTTTTAAAACAGTTTTTACACTATTTTTAACGCTTGGTAAGGCATCTGCTGGTGCAAAAGAGTGACCAACTTTTCTTAATTGCTTTAAATCATTCAAATCATCGCCAATGGCGGCTACATTTTTATACTCTAGTCCTAGCTCTTTTAAAAGTCCATCGAGAACTGATAATTTATCTCTAACGCCTTGATATACATGCTCAATTTTTAAAAGCTTTGCTCTATTTTCTACAATTTTAGAAGATTTACCTGTTATAATCGCAC
>JBKECC010000141.1:0-3410 GCA_047974135.1 Campylobacteraceae bacterium
CTATAGATATGCCAAGTTCTAAATGCCATATGTCAAAATAAGTGCTTGAAGTTATGGATTTATTTGCATAAAACATAGCCAAAACTGCAGCTATGAACAATATAATACCACTGAATGATTCTTTATTGACAATTTCACCTATGAAGTTTGCCACTTTTTTTGTTGATTGCTTTTTTGCTTGCCCTACAGCTTCCAAACCACTTACCTTTGTTTAAGTTTATGTAAAAACACGAAAGATTTTATCTAAAATAACCTATAATTTCAAGGATTTTATGGTTATTTTGTATGCAAAATATAAATGCTTACATGTAAAACTCTCTCTTTACATGTAAGCTTTAAAAAAACTAATATAAAATTTGAGTAATTTCTCTATCGTTTACAGTAGCAACGCCGTCTTTTAGGTTAAATTTAACTTTAATCACACCATTTTCAATCTGTATATTGTATAAATTTTTAAAAGCATCTATTGTATTTTGAACAGCAAATTCTACTTCACTATTTAGCTCTTCTTTGCTTATTTGGTCATTATACATGTACTTCCATCGTAGATTTTTTTCTACATCATTTTTAAGAAGTGTTTTTACAAATTTTTCACTTGTTGTGATATCTATATTTGAGAGTATATCTCTCATCAAGCTATTATCTCTAAAGCCTGCGATTTTACCATTTCCAACGTACTCTATGAAACCATTAAGTGAGTGTTTTTCACCATTATACTCACCACTTATGTCTTTAAATGTAATCTTTGGTTTTTTACCTAAGATTTTTGGTACATAACTTCCCCAAGACATAACAGTAAAAAGAAGTTGGTTTTGGTCATTCATATCAAGACCAGCGGTTGAGTCATAAATATTTTTAAAACTCTCTGTATCAAGGTTTTCTAAATCCATATTAAAAACAAGATTGTCAGCTTTTATATCTACTGCATCATATGCATCTTTAAAAGTAACTTGTTTTATAGAGAATCTGTTTTCTGAAAAAATAGTATCATTTTCACCTTTTTTAAGAATTGAGAACATATCAAGATTTGATAAACTTGCACCATTTCCAGCCTCTCTTAAATCAGTTACGGTGATTTTATCAATCTTGGCAGTTGAATCTCCAAGCCAAAAAGCTATCTCTTTATATGAAGATTTGCTTGTATATTTTTGATTCTCTATAACGATTTTTGTTCTATCTTTCTCGTCTATTTCAAAATATGGAATATCTAAATACGCATCAATCTCATCTTTTCCAAATGTAAAGAAATAATTTCCATTTACACCTTTCCATGAAGCTTTTGTTCTTTTATCTAAATCATAAGAGCCGTCGTTTGAAGATAAAACTGTATCAAAACCTGAAGTTGTAATGTCGCTATTTATCGTTAGATTTTTAGAAGACAAACTATCAAGCTCTTCCATTTCAGGTAGAGTTATAGTTGAAATCATCTTTCCAACTCTGCTTAGTGAAAAACCTTGAAGTCCAAAACTTGCTTTATGAACCACACTTACTTCAAACTGGTTATATATTAAAACCGAAGTTGTGTACTCACTTTTAAAAAAACCTTTTTTTGCTTCAACTAGTTTCCATGTTAAACCACTTCTATCATAAAGCGTTCCACCATCGCCAGTAAAAAAAGCATCAACCTTTTTGCTTGCACTATTTATAGTGTAAAAGTAGAAGCCTACGAGTAAAACTGCTACAAGTACAATTAAGCCAAGTATCTTTTTCATAAATCTCCTTTTGTATAAAAAGTTGTATTGTAGTAAAAAACTCTTTTAGTCTTATTTAAATTGAAAGTAAGTTGAAAAATATCTTCATCTGTAATAAATTTATTTTTAACACTAATTTATTAAAAAAAGTATATGATTGCACAAATTTACACAGTTGGAGGTTTTTTATGGTTTTAAAAATGGTTAAAAAAACAATTTTTTGCATACTTGCAACATCTTTTTTTACTCTTGGTTTTTTAGAGGCTGATGAGCTTAAAAAAGGACTTGATGCATATATGACAAATGATATTTCACGTGCTATGTATATATTTGACAAAGAGTGTAGTAAGGGTGATATGATAGCTTGTACAAGACTTGGGCTTATGTATGAAAGCGGTGAAAATGTTAAAAAAGATTTAACTAAATCAAAAGCTTTATATGAAAAAGCTTGTACAGCAAACGAAGGAAGTGGTTGTGGAAATTTAGCGATTTTTTACGAAGATGGAACTGGTGGAGTTGATATTGACTTAGCAAAAGCTGCAGATTTATACTTAAAATCTTGCGAACTTGGATATACAACGGGATGTTATAATCTTGCCATTATGTATGATGCTGCTTATGAAGAGATGACAGATTTTGACAAAGCTATAAAGTATTATGATATATCTTGTAAACAAGGTGACGCTTGGGGTTGTGGAAATCTTGGACTTATGTATGATGAAGCAAAAGGGGTGAAACAAGATTATGCAAAAGCTGTTGAACTTTATAAACAATCTTGTGATATGAAAAACGGTATAGCTTGCGGAAATGTTGGTATTATGTATGAAGAAGGACTTGGAGTAAAGAAAAATTTTAAAGAGTCTGTAAAATACAATAAACTTGCTTGTGAACTTGGCGAAGAAGATTTTTGTAATTAAAAAAATAGTTTACATGTAAAGCTTTTTACATGTAAACACTTATCTCTATTAAATTTTTATCCAGATCTCTTATATAAATAGATTTTATATCGCCATTTGCACCAGTTCTTTTTACGATGCCTTCAACTATATCTATATTTTTTGCTTTTAACTCTTTTAAAACATCTTCTAGTGAGGTTTCAGATATAAAGCACAAATCAGCAGAACCACAAGTTGGATTTAAGGCTTTTGGCTCAAACTCTTCACCTTTTTTATGAAGGTTTATCTTGCTCTCTCCAAACTTTAAAGCTTTTCTGTTTTTTCCAAAAACTATAACTTCAAAGCCTAAAATATTTACGTAAAACTCTATGGATTTTTCTATATCTTTAACTGTTAAGACAAGATGGTCTATGTTTTTGATTTTCATACTTTAAATCCTCAAATTTATATTTGAAGTATGATATCACTTTTGATGGGTAAAAAATTCTAAAAGGATTATAAAAAAAGGTGAATTTAAAAAGTGGTGGGTCCTGTAGGACTCGAACCTACGACCATCCCGTTATGAGCGGGATGCTCTAACCAACTGAGCTAAGGACCCAACCGAATATTGCAAGGTTGAAATTATATCTTGCTTTTCTTAAAAAAAAATTTAGAAGAACGTTAAAATGAATATTTTACCAATTTATATGTTGGATCAAATCTAAAAGCAAGCAAGTTTTCTACTATTCCAAAAAATACCATAAATGTTATAAAACTACTTCCACCATAACTGAAAAATGGCAGAGGAATCCCAACAACAGGGGCAAGCCCTATGGTCATACAT
>JBKECC010000092.1:0-3527 GCA_047974135.1 Campylobacteraceae bacterium
CTGTAGTGATTCAAGAGTAAATCCTTCGCTTATAACAAGTTCGCAACCAGGTGAACTTTTCATCATAAGAAATGTTGGAAACTTGGTTCCTCCTTACGCTCCAAATAGTGAATATCACTCAACAGCAGCTGGCATTGAGTATGCAGTATCGGTTCTTGGAGTTACGGATGTTATAGTTTGCGGACATTCACATTGTGGCGCGATTGATGGAACTTATGAAAACATAGATAATCCAAGCCTTGTACATGTAAAAAAATGGCTTGAACTTGCTGATGAAGCAAAGCACTACGTAAACGAAAATGTACCTGATGGTTTGCCATTAAAACAAAGACTGGAGTTAACTGAAAAAGTTTCTGTACTTTTTCAACTTGAAAACTTACTTACCTATCCTGAGATAAAGAAAAAAGTAAATGAGGGTGAACTATTTTTACGTGGCTGGTTTTATCATATAAATAGCTGCGTTTTAGAGTATTACAATGATGAGAAAAAAGTATTTATGCCTATGGAATCCAAATAAATGAAAAAACTTTTTTTAATACTTTTTTGTGTTATCTCTCTTTTTGCAAAAGATTTTTGCATCTCAACTTATAACGTTGAAAATCTTTTCGATGATAAGGTTGATGGAACCGAATATAAAGAGTTTGTTCCATCAAAATATGGTTGGAGCAAGGAAGAGGCTGAAAATAAGTTTCAAAATACACTTCAAGTTTTAAAAGATTTAAAAAGCGATATTTACGCTATAGTTGAGATTGAAAACGAAGCACTTCTTCAAAGACTTGCAAAAGAGTTAAATTTTAGTCATTACGCTTTTGCTAAAACCAAAAATGCACCTATTGGACTTGGAATCATTTCAAGATTTCCTATCATAGAGAAAAATATATACTTTTTATAAGGTTACGATAGATTTAGACCAATCTTACATGTAAAGATAGAGATTGATGGAAAGCCACTTGATTTTTATGTAAATCACTGGCCTTCACTTAAAAACCCACAAAACACAAGAGAAGCTTTTGCAAAATCTTTAAAATACTACATACAAAAGTCAAACAATAACGATTTTATAGCTCTTGGAGACTTTAACTCAGCCCATGAGATAAACTCATATATAGATAAAACTTTCGAAGGCATTTTGTATGATCCTTGGTATGAGGTTTCAAAAAAACAGAGATGGAGTCACGTTTATCAAGGAAGTTATGATGCACTTGATAGGATTTTAATATCAACATCACTACAAAATGGAGATAATTTTTACTATAAAAAAGGTTCATTTAAACCTGTTAGTTTTGAGTATATATTAAAAGCAAATGGAACACCAAAAGGAAACTTTAGAGGATACTCTGACCATCTCCCACTTGTGGCTTGTTTTTCTACTTCCAAAGAGGCAAAAGAAGAGGCTATAAAAAGTGATGTAACAGAAGTTGGAGTTTTATATAAAGATAAACGAGCAGTTATTTTAGAAGTAAATAACACTATAGTTTTGTTTGAAAAACCAAGATATGATTTAAATGTTGGCAAAAGATACGACATAAAAATCAAAGATGAAAAAATAAGCGAAGTGGTAAGAGAAAAAGAGGATTTTAACTATACAAAATTTGATAAAAAACTTGGAAGTATGAGCATTTTAAAAGAGAATGATATAGTAAAAGATGTGAGTGGAACCTTTGAGAACGGAAAGCTTGTTGGTGACTTTAAAGATATAAGTTTTTACAAAATTAGTGGCAAACCAAAAAATGGTGAAAAGATAGATATCAAAAGAGCAAGAATTCAACTTTTTAAAGGAAAATTTGAAATCATTGCTCAGTGATTTCTCTATTTTTATATATCTCTCCCCAAACTTTCATTGCATCTATTATCGGTCTCATGGACTCTCCAAGAGTAGTTAACTCATACTCAACACGTGGCGGAACTTCTGCATAAACCGTTCTTTTTACAATACCATCACTCTCTAACTCCCTAAGTTGCAGGGTTAAAGTTCTATGAGTTATGGGAATGATTAACTTATTTAACTCGTTAAATCTTTTTTTACCAGAGAGTAATTTGTATATGATAACGCTTTTGTATTTTCCGCTTACAACCGCTGCCGCAACATCTAAAGAACAAATTTGAGAGTTACAACATTCTTGTTTTTCTGTATAATCTGCCATAGTTTTCCTTTAGTATAAAAATGTACCTTAAGATATAAAAATGTTAGTATATCACAAATTTGTACGTACTTACATAAAAAATCTTTTTATGCTATTATTATCCCTATATTTTAAATACATAAGGAAAAATATGCAACAAACAGTAGCAACAAGTATGTCAAATGCTTGGATAAGTAAAAAACCATCAGAGTTTTCAGGCTCGCCTATAGATAGATTCAATAAAGAGTGGGCACTAGCAACTGCAGGAAAAAAAGACGATTACAACACTATGACTATTTCATGGGGAACTATCGGTTATCTTTGGGAGAGACCAGTTGCGTTTTTATTTGTTAGACCATATCCAAGTAGATATACACACAAATTTACAGAAAAATATTCGCATTTTACACTAACCTTTTTTGATAAATCTCTAAAAACAAAGGTTCATAAAATTTGTGGAAACAAATCTGGACAAGATATAGACAAAGCAAAAGAGGCAGGCATAACTCCAATATATTTAGGAAGTGAAGATATAGTAAGTTTTGAAGAGGCAAAAGATATCTTAGTTTGCAAAAAGATTTATACAGGAAGATTTGACCCAGAAAAATTTTTAGACCCAAGCATAGAAAATCTTTATCCTATAAAGGATTATCACCAAGTTTATATCGGTGAGATAGAAAAATACTACACAAAATAACTCTTTACATGTAAGAAATTCTTACATGTAAACTCTAATAAGCTAAAAAGTCTTTTTTGAGTACAATTACACATTTAAAATAACAAAAAATTTAAGGTTTATCATGAAGCAATATTTAGATTTGATGAGATTTGTAAAAGAAAATGGTACTTTTAAAGATGATAGAACGGGTACAGGAACATACTCTGTTTTTGGCTATCAGATGAGATTTGACTTAAACGAGGGTTTTCCTCTTATTACAACAAAAAAATGCCATTTAAAATCAATAATTTATGAGTTACTTTGGTTTTTAAAAGGCGATACAAATATAAAATATTTAACAGATAACGGCGTTCGTATCTGGAACGAATGGGCAGATGAGAAAGGCAATTTAGGGCCAGTTTACGGTGCTCAGTGGAGAAGTTGGCTAGGAGCTGATAACAAAACGGTTGACCAGATAAGTGAAGTTATAGAACAAATCAAAAAAAATCCAGATAGTAGAAGGCTTATAGTCAGCGCTTGGAATGTTGCAGAACTTCCAAAGATGGCTCTTGCTCCTTGCCATGCGTTTTTTCAATTTTACGTTGTTGACGGGAAGCTCTCTTGCCAACTTTACCAAAGAAGTGCAGATGTGTTTTTAGGAGTTCCTTTTAACATCGCCTCATACGCACTACTTACTATGATGATTGCACAGGTTTGTAACCTTAAACTTGGGGATTTTGTGCATA
>JBKECC010000032.1:0-11751 GCA_047974135.1 Campylobacteraceae bacterium
TGCCATCAGGAGTAAAAGTAAGTAAATTTGGGCTCGGCTCAAAAATAATTTTTTTCTCAAAATCCATCAAGCCAAATGATGTAAAGTTGTTGCTATATATAATGTATTTTCCATCATTTGATACGCTCATATACTGATATATTGGTTCTATTAAAAAAGTTCCATTTGCATTCAACACACCAAACTTAGCAGTAGTTTGCGTATCTATTGTAATAAAAAAATTATCCCTACCTTCTATAACATAAGCATTATCATAGATTGGCGGAACTAACACTTTACCATCAGTTGAGAAAATACCAATTTTCGTATTTGACGCAATTCTCATCTTTTCGACTACCACAGTTTCTCTCTCGCATCCAACAAGAAAGAAAGTAAGTAAAACAATCAAAATATATCTCATTTGTCATCCTTTACATGTAAACTATTTTTTACAAAGCTCTTCTTTGGTCTTTTGTGGATAGATAATCTCTCCTTTTGCATTTTTTATAACCTTTGTTTTGCAAACGATATCATCTCTTAATACTACTCTTCCTTTTGTATTTATAACTTTTACACTTTGATCTTTACTTACCACAAGAGCATATCCACCCTTTGAAAATGGATAAGCACTTTTAAGTTCTGGCTTGATAACCCAATCTCCATTTTTATCTATATATCCATAAAGATTTTTTGCATTATCAAATTTTACAATTGGCATATCATAAAAAGCTGCTTCAAGCATTAACGCTTCATCTTTTTTTATCTCTTTTATTTTGCCATCCAAAAAAGCAAAAAATACATCCTGTTTTCCTTGTTTGGCTACTGCTATATTGTGAGCTTGAAAACCTTCCATATTGTCATAAAATGGCTGAACTACTATCTCTTTATTGATATTTATAAAACCAAATTTATCAACTTTTTTTATTATATAAAAGCCTTTAATATTTGAAAACATCAATTCTTCATATATAGGCTCAAGCAAAACATTTTCATCTCTATCTATAACACCGTACTTTCCATCTTTTGTAAAAATAGCTTCATCATTTTTAAAACCATGTAAATACTCATATTTTGGCTCTATTAAAATGCTTCCATTTTTACTTATTATCCCAAATTTATCATCTTTTTGAACCGTATAAACGTACTCACTTGTATTGTTATTGTGGTTTAAAACTGCTCTAATTCTGTCGTGGTTTTCGTCAATGATTCTGTTTTTATTAAAATCATAAACGCTATCTTTAAAACGTTTTGTTACAACTATATATTTTTTATCGGGAGTGAAATATATAAAATCATAATATGGTGCAAAAAGATAGTTTTCATTTATATCCATTACTCCATATCCGGAATTCTCTTTAATTATTGCATGTTTTATATCATCATACCAGATTAGGAAGTCGTACCTTGGCTCTATCGCTATCTCTGCATTTTTACCTATAACACCCTCTTTTGTGGCTACTAAGCCAAACATATCTTTTTTGTTTGCTTTAAATAAAAAATAATCACTATCTTGTTCAACAAAAATATAATCATAAATAGGCTCTATCAACATCTTTCCATCAGTGGTAAAGAGCCCAACTTTTCTATTGTATATAAACTCGATGTTAAAAACTGCACCACCCTCTTCTTCAAAAATTTCGTTACTGTCACTTTTTATAGTTTCATCTTTTTTTTCGCATCCAATAAGAAAGAAAGTAAGCAAAACAATCAAAACGTATCTCATTTTTCACCCTTTACATGTAAACTATTTTTCAGATAATCTTTTATGATGTTTGTTTGTGTGTGCGTGATTATAGATATTATCTGTTCTGCATTCATGGTTTCATGATTTACTTCGTAGTTTTGTATTTTTAAAAGTCTATATATTTCTATAATTTGTTCTTTTGTTAAAACGACTTCGTGCTTTTGCCCGATTCTGCCAAACATATCTGCGTAGGTTGCAATAAGTAAACTTTTTAGAGTTTTTTCATCTTTTACTTTGTATAAAAGTTTTGCTATAGTTGAAGGCTTGAGTAAATTTTCAAAGATTTTGTGAAAATTATGATGATTAAGGGCAAAAAATTTTGATATTTTTATCTCATCTTTTGTTAAAGATAGTGTTTTTTCTATCTCTTTGAAACTATTTTTAACTATAAAATCATCATAGTGTCTATAAAAACTTCCATATTTTTCATAACTTTCATACTTTCCAACATCATGAAACAAAACGCACCAAGCGGCATCTTCATCACCATCACACAAATCAAGCCCAAGCATTATATGATTAAATACAGAACCTTCTTGATGGTAAACGTTGTTGTGTTCTATCTTGGTTAAGTTAAAAAGCCACGGAAAAACAACATCCAAAACATCAAGTTCAAGTAAAGATTTAAAAAAGATGGATGGATTTGCACATTGCATCGCTTTTTTTGTCTCTTTATATATTCTCTCTTTTGAGATATATTTTAACTCGTCTTTTATCTCTTTTGCGTACATGTAAAGAGTTTTATCAAAACTCCACTCACTTCCAAACTGAGTTTTAAATCTTGCAGCTCTTAAAATTCTAAGAGCATCTTCACAAAAAGCATTTGAGACTGGTTTTAGAATTTTGTTTTTTATATCATTTATGCCACAAAATGGGTCTATAAACTTGTCTGCTTCTGTATCATAAGCTATAGCATTTATAGTAAAATCTCGTCTTTTTAAGTCATCTTCTAGAGTTACATTTTGCGTAAAACACTCAAAATCAAAGTGCTTATTTCCAACTTTTCTCTCGGTTCTTGCAAGTGCAAACTCTCCCTCTAAGTCTTCATGTATAAAAACAGGAAAACTTTTACCAACACTTTTAAATCCAAGATTTAACATATCTTGTGAGGAAAGTCCCACAACAACAAAATCTAAGTCATTGTTTTTTCGCTTCATGATTTTGTCGCGTACGGCACCTCCTATAAGATATTTTTTCAAAATGTTTTCCTTAAATATTTACATGTAAAAGATTAGCTTGCTTTAGTAGAAAACGGTTTTTCAAAAAGACTTTCATAAGGGATTTTTAAACCTTCATGAAGATTTTTTATCATCTCTACAGTTAATTTTCGTTGTCCACTCAAAACTTTTGAAACAATAGCACTATCACCAATCATTGGCACTAAATCTTTTTGTTTTAAGTCTTCTTGTTCCATTCTAAATTTAATAGCTGAAATAGGATCTGGTGCATCTATAAAAAAGTTTTTTCCTTCATAGCTTTCAACCAATGTTGTTAAAACTTCCAACTCATCAAATTCTTGAGTGTTTGGCGTAGCATCCATTAAAACATCAATTCTTTTTAAAATTGCTTCATAATCTTTATCTGTTCTTATAGGTTTAATTATCATTTTTTGTCTCCTAAATTTGTGTTGCGTCTATCTTGTCGTACTCTTTATGCGTTCCAACAAACCTTATAAACACGATTTTTGCGGGATAGTTTATCTTTACTATCAACCTATATTTATTTCCATGTATATTAAAAACCACTCTGTTATTTCCAACTATACTAGCATGTCGATACTGTTTTTTTATATCATTTGGATTTTGCCAATTAATTTTTAAAACCTCGCTATGCCAAGCCATCAAAGGCTCTGCACTATCTTGATACAATTCTTGTGTATAAAAATCTTGTAATGTTTTTTTGGAAATAATTCTCATGCAAATATTTTATCTATTTATTGACAAAATGTCAAAAAAACTTAAGGTTTTGGAATAGCTAAAAAATAACTATTCCAAAAATATTAAAAGTTAAATGTTTTTATTTTCAAACCAGATTTTATAAACTATATACATAAAAACAACCCAAATAGGAACAGCGATAACGGAGTTTGCCATACCAAAAGTTGGTGTTGCCATAACAGCAAGCACAAAAACAACAAAAAGCACACAAAGATAATTTCCAAAAGGGTAAAAAATAGCAGGAAAAGTTGTTTTAATGCCCTCTTTATCTATACTTCTTCTAAAAAATAGGTGTGCTAAACTTATCATCGCCCAGTTTACGACAAGAGCTGCCACAACTATTGACATGGCTTGTTTAAATGCTTCAACCCAGTCGGGTATAAAGTAGTTAAGCGGAACAACCATAAAGATTAAAACGGCTGCAAGCCCCATAGCGACAACAGGAACACCACGAGTGTTTAATTTTGAAAAAATAGATGGAGCGTTTCCTTGTTTTGAAAGACCAAAAAGCATTCTACTTGTTGCATAAACACTGCTATTGAACACTGAAAGTGCAGCGGTTAATATAACAAAGTTTAAAATTCCAGCAACATGTTTAAACCCAATACTTGTAAAAATCAAAGTAAAAGGGCTTGATTTTGATGTTAAATGACTCCAGTGATAAAGCGATAGTAAAACCGCAATCGTTCCTATATAAAAAATTAAAATTCTAAAAAGAACTTGGTTTGTGGCTTTTGGTATTGATTTTTGCGGATCATCAGCTTCAGCTGCAGCAATACCTACAAGTTCTAATCCACCAAAAGAGAACATGATGATAGGTATAGAAAACATTAAACCAGCCATTCCAAAAGGTAAAAATCCACTGTTTTTGTCAGTTGCCTCTTCTCCTATTGGTGCTTTATAAAGATTTTCAATCGTTGCACCCTCAACCAAACCGGTATTTATAAATAGTATATATAATCCAAAAATTATCATAGCTATAATCGCTACGATTTTTATGATAGAAAACCAAAACTCTATCTCACCAAAAGCTTTTACGGTTGAGAAATTTATGATATTTATAACTATAAAAAACAAAAGTGCAGTTGACCATGTAGGAAGCTCTGGCCACCAAAACTGCATGTAAGCTGCAACGGCTGTAAGTTCTGAAATACTTACCATAACGTAAAGTATCCAATAATTCCAACCAGCTAAAAAACCAGGATATTTTCCCCAATATTTGTACGCAAAGTAACTAAATGAACCAGCTTTTGGCTCATAAGTCATCATCTCACCAAGTTGTCTCATGATGAGAAATGCTAAAAAACCAACAAATGCATAGCCAAGCAAAACAGAAGGACCAGCTAAAAATATAGCAGAGCCAGTGCCCAAAAACAGACCCGTTCCAACTGCGCCACCAAGGGCAATTAGCTGAATATGTCTATTTTTCAATCCTCTTTTTAAAGTGGATTTTTCACTCATAAATTCTCCTAAGTATTAAAAACATTAGGTTATCCAAATTTACCAAAAATTATTTTGATTTTATTAATAAAAAAAATTTTATACCTTTTTTTGAAAATTAATCAATTATTTACTAATTAGTACTATTATTTCACATATAAATTTAAGGAGAAAAAGATGGCAACAAAATTTAACGTAGACAAAACTCACTCAAGTGTAGGTTTTAGTGTAAGACATATGATGATTTCAAATGTAAAAGGTGAATTCAAAGATTTCAGTGGTTCAGCAGAGTTTGATAACAATGCTTTTACTGCACTAAACGCTGATATAGTAGTAAAATCAATCTTTACAGGAGAACCAAAAAGAGAGGCTCATCTCTTGAGTCCTGACTTTTTTGATGAGGCTAATTTCCCAATTTTAAACTTCAAGATGACAAGTTACAAAGCTGGCGAAATGGTTGGTGATTTAACAATCAGAGGAAATAAAAAAAGCGTTAAACTTAGCGTTGATGTAAATGGCGTTATTGAAAACAGTGGCACAAAACATTTAGGTTTTAGCCTGAGTGGAAAAATCAGTAGAAAAGAGTTTGGATTAACTTGGAATGGCTTGATTGAAACTGGTGGCGCTATGGTTGGTGATGAAGTTAAACTTATCATCGAAGTTGAAGCTGTAGAGGTTAAATAACCCTTTGTACTTTTACATGTAAGGATTTTTGTAAACCTTACATGTAAACGATTTATTTTGTTTTATGTGATAAAATCTGTATAAATTTAATATGGATTTGAAACAAAAAGATGAATAAACTACTTATTTTTTTACTCACACTATCTTCACTCATATTTTCAGGGTGCTTTTCAAAAACATATTTAAGTGAGATAAATACCTTCGATAAACAGATAAATTCAAACACTTGTGACTACTCTTTGATTGAAAAAAAGTTAAAAGGTGGCGATGATATAATCCTTTGGGGAATTCAAGGCGGACTCTTAGCACGAAACTGCGGCGATTATCAAAAGAGTATTTTATGGTTTGATATAGCAGAGCAAAGTTACAAAGAAGATGTTGATTTACAAAACCCGGTACTTACAGCAAGCTACAAAACAAGAAGCCTAATTATAAATAATTCCGCAAATCCTTATGAGGGAAATATTTACGAAAAAATCATGGTCAATGTTTACAAGGGGCTTGATTTTATGGCGATAAACGACTTTGCAAATGCAAGAGTTGAGTTTAACCGAGCGTTAGAGAGACAGATAATAGCAAAAGAGTATTTTGCAAAAGAAATTGACTCCATCGACAAAAAAAACTCTAACAATTTATATGCTTTGCAAGATGAACAAGCAAGGTACAACAGAGCTTCTCAAGCTTCACAATTAAATTTTAATAACAATCTTTTAACTTCGCTTGAGAGCAAATACACACAAAACTCAAAATCACTTGCCTATCCAGAGTTTGTAAATCCCTTCGCAACTTACATGAGCGCACTTTTTTTCCTGCTTGATGGAAGTTATGCAAAATCCGTTGATTTGTTTAAAGAAAATCTTCAAATGCAACCTTCCAACACTCAAATACAAAAAGATTTTACACTAGCAGACAATTTAGCAAGTTATCCGGGAAGAAATTATAAAAAGTATGTATGGCTTATATATGAAAATGGACAAGGTGCTATAAAAGATGAGGTAAGGCTTGATGTGCCAATATTTGTAGTTACAAACTCATTTTATTACACAGGCATAGCTCTTCCAAAACTCGTATTTAGAGCTCCTTCATACCAACTTTTAAATATAAAAAACAACTCTGGCAATGTTGCATCAACTCAAGTGATAGCAGACATGGACTCCATAATCTCAGCAGAGTTTAACGAAAGATACACATCTATAGCTATAGAAGCTATAACTAGCGTTGCACTTAAAACCATTATACAAAAGCAGTTAAATGACAACAGTCATGCAGCTGGTGCTATCATGGCTTTTTTCCAAGCACTTACAACAAGTGCTGATATTAGATCTTGGTATGGATTGCCAAAGTATTTTGAAGCAGCTTCTATACCTATAGAAGATGGGAATATAACTATTTACGATGAAAATGGTATGATTTTATTTACAGAAACGTTGCAAAACAATAAAAATGTGATAATTTATGTTAAATCATCACACAAAGGGCAGATAATCGCCCATAAAATTTACTTTTAAGGAGAGTATGATGAAAAAATATGCTTTTGCTTTACTTCTTTCTTTGATTGTGCTTGGAGGTTGTGCCTCAAATCAATCAAGTGATGCATCAAGCCCTGCTGTAATCAAACAAGAAAATCCAAATATTATGATTGATGATAGCATCAATATATGGCTTGATATAGAAAATATCACATCTTTGATTCGCATGGACAACATGATGGAAGTTGAAATAGTTGGTAGAAATATCGGAAGTATTCCAAGAACTTTAGCTTACAGGGTTGATTGGTATGATCAAAATGGTTTTGTGATTAAAAGCATTTTGACAAAATGGAAAGTTGCAAGCGTTGAAGAAGGACGTAATATAGTAATCCGCTCAGTAAGACCAAGTGTTGATGCAACAAACTATAAAGTTAGAATCACTATGCCAACAGAGACTGATGTCAAAAGATATAAGAACCTAAATAAAAAAGAATATAAAGGAGAATAAAAAATGAAAAAAACTATTTTTATAAAAACTTCTGCACTGGTTGTAGCTGGACTTATCTTTGCTGGGTGTTCACAACAAGCTCCAAGATATGTAGGAAACGACAATCCAGAAGTTCAAAAAGTTATCTCTATGGGACTTGATAGTCAAGACTTTGAAAAAGCAGCAAGTGACGCTGTTGAATCCCTGCTTCGCTCAAACGCTTTAAATAAGCCAAACGGTGAGAGATACGTACTTGCAATCAGCAGAGTTATAAACGATACAACTCATAGAATCGATACTGATTTACTTATTAAAAAGATAAGAATAGCTGTGTTAAATTCTGGCAAAGCTGTTGTAACTTCTGCAATTACTGCTGGTGGAAATGATGACCAACTTATATACGATACAAGAGATTTAAGAGCTGATAGTGAATTCAAGCAAGATACAATTGCAGGAAAAGGAACTCTTTTAGCACCTGAACTTTCACTATCTGGAAAGATTATACAACAAACAAAAACTGTTGACAAAAACGCTTTAGTTGATTACTACTTTCAACTAACACTTACCGATTTAAAAACTGGACTTGCCATTTGGGAAGATGAAACAATCGTTTCAAAAGTTGGCGATAAAAAGTCTGTAAATTGGTAATATGACTATTTACATGTAAAGATTTGCCTCTTTACATGTAAACCCTCTTCTCTTATTTTTCTCTTTAAAAGTTACTAAGTAATTATCTTCTATAATGTTCCTTTTTATCTAAAATCAAGTAGGATATATTATGTCACAACTTCTTAGAATTAAGGGCTTTCTACCATTTTTAATCATAATGTTTATGAACGCTTCGGTAGATTTAGCTCACAAGATTACCATACAAAATGTACTCATTAAAAGTTATGATGGAAACACTTTAATCATTTTAAGCGCTGTTATAAATGCCATGATTTTGTTACCTTTTATCTTTCTTTTTTCACCTTCAGGATACCTAAACGACAAATACTCAAAAACAACCGTTGTAAGATACGCAACTTTAGTTGGAATTGCTCTATCGTTTTTAGTTCTTATAAGCTACATCCAAGGCTGGTTCATCTTTGCATTTCTTATGACATTTTTGCTTGCCATACAAAGCGCTATTTATTCCCCTGCAAAATACGGTCTTATAAAAAACTTAGTAGGAGTTGAAAAACTAAGCCTTGCAAACGGTGTTGTTCAAGCTTTAACTATCATCGCTATACTTTTAAGTTCCCTACTTTTTTCTATAATTTTTGAAAAATTTTACTTATCAAGTGCTACATCACCAAAAGAGATTTTGCCTTTGATGGTTCCTATTGGTTTTGTGCTTGTATGTTTTAGTTTGATTGAGGCATTTTTTGCCTTTAAACTTCCATTTTTCAAAGCCAAAGAAAGTGATGAGACTTTTGATATGAAGTCGTACTTAAAACTTCAATATTTAAGAAAAAACTTGAAAATGGTTGTAAATAACCGAGATATTTGGCTAAGCATCATTGGGCTTAGTATATTTTGGGGTGTCTCACAAATGGTTATCGCAGCCTTTCCTGCACACTATAAAATGCTCTCAGGAAGCGATAATACTATAGTTATTCAAGCCATATTAGCAGTTAGTGCTATTGGTTTAGTTTGTGGTTCAATCTTAGCAGGTACATACTCAAGAAAACACATTGAGCTTGGCATCATTCCTATAGGCGCTCTTGGTATGTTTGTAGCCCTGCTTGGCATCGCTTTTAATTCAAATGTAGTAATTCTTGGTATTTGTTCTATGATGTTTGGCTTTTTTGGTGGATTGTTAATCGTTCCATTAAACTCTATCATCCAATACTTTTCAAGCGAAAACGATATAGGGAAAATGCTAGCTGGTAACAACTTCGTGCAAAATTGTACTATGGTTACTTTTTTATTTTTAACCGTTGTTGTTGTGCAAATTTTAGGATTATCAACTACTCAACTTTTTGTTATTACTGGATTTATCACTTTTATAGGTGCCATTTTTGCCATCAAACAAGTTCCTCATCTTTTTGCAAGAATACTCCTTTTCCCAATCTTGAAAATCGGCTATAAGATGAACATAAGTGGCATAGAAAATATCCCACCTCGTGGCGGAGCATTGCTTCTTGGAAACCACATAAGCTGGATAGATTGGCTAATACTTCAAGTAGCAAGTCCAAGAGCTTTAAAGTTTGTTATGTATAGAGGTATTTATGATAAATGGTATTTAACTTGGATTTTTAAATTTTTCGATGTTATACCAATAGCTGGCGGAGCTAGCAAAAGTGCCATAGAAGCGATTAGAGATAGATTGGAGCGTGGACAGGTTGTTGCACTTTTTCCTGAAGGCGTTATAAGTTTTAATGGACAAATAGGCAAATTTGAAAGAGGATTTGAACTTGCCATGGAAGGCGTTGATGTTCCAATCATCCCTTTTTACCTGAGAGGACTTTGGGGCTCTACCTTTTCTCGTGCTGATGATTATTATAAACAATTAAGAAAAAACAATGGCAAAAGAGAGATAATGGTAACTTTTGGAAATGTCATGTCATCAACTTCAAAAACTACCGATGTTAAAAAAGCTGTGGTTGAACTCTCTTATTCTGCTTGGGATTTTTTCATATCAAGACAAGAACCGCTTCACTATATGTGGCTAAGTAGAGCTTCTTCGCATCCTTTTAAACCTTCTATATATGATACAAATTCAAATACCGAACTAAACAACTTAAAGGTTCTAACTTCCGTTATTTTGTTTATAAAAGCTCTTAAAAAACCACTTGAACTTGATAAAAATGTGGGTATTTTACTTCCATCTTCAGCAGCAACTGCCATATCAAATCTAACACTTATGGCACTTGGTAAAAAACCAGTAAATTTAAACTACACAGTGAGTTTAGAAAATATGAAAAGTGCCATAGAACAAGCTGATATAAAACACATTATAACTTCAAAAGCATTTTTAACAAAACTTGATGCAAGAGGTTTTAACTTTAGTGAAGCATTGGAAGGCAAAATAATATTTGCAGAAGACATAAGAGAATCATTTAGTAAACCTATGATGGTAAGAGCGATGCTTCAAGCGTTTTTACTTCCAGCATCTTTAATAGAATTATTATATTTTGAAGTATCAAGACTTGATGATGTTGCAACAATTCTATTTAGTAGTGGAAGTGAAAGCAAGCCAAAAGGCGTTGAGTTAACTCACAAAAATTTACTTGCAAATATTAAACAAATTTCTGACTTGCTAAACTTTAGAAAAGATGATGTTATCTTAAACTCACTTCCAAGTTTTCACTCTTTTGGACTAACTGTAACAACATTGATGCCTTTAAGTGAAGGGCTTTTTTCTGTTGCTGTTGCTGATCCAACCGATACTACAACTATGGGAAAAGTTTGCTATAAGCACCGAGTTAGCATACTTCTTGGAACATCAACATTTTTTAGACTGTACATAAAAAATAACAAACTTCACCCTTTAATGTTCCAAAATGTTCGTATTGCAGTTGCTGGAGCTGAAAAGCTAAGAGATGATGTAAGACAAGGCTTTAGGGCTAAATTTGGTATAGAGCTTTACGAAGGGTACGGCACAACCGAAACTGCTCCTGTTGTTGCTGTAAATATGCCTGACGCACTTGAACCTGATACTTATAAACCTCTTATCTTTCATAAAGATGGAACTGTTGGTATGGCACTTCCTGGAACGCTTGTAAGAATTGTAGACCCTGATACATTAGAAGATTTGCCAGTTGGTGAAGATGGCTTGATACTTATTGGTGGCTCACAAGTTATGAAAGGGTACTTAAATAATCCAGAAAAAACCGAAGAAGTTATAGTAGAAATCGAAGGATGGAGATACTACAAAAGTGGAGATAAAGGACATATTGATGATGATGGATTTATAACTATCGTTGATAGATATTCACGTTTTGCAAAAATCGGTGGAGAGATGATAAGTCTTGGAAGCATTGAAAACTTCATAGTTGTTCTCTTTAAAGATGAAATGGATTTAAG
>JBKECC010000114.1:0-6271 GCA_047974135.1 Campylobacteraceae bacterium
AATGATGCAGAGGTGCTAATTGAAGCAGCAAAGAGTGCTTTTTCCTCAGCTCACAATGTAGTTTTAGTAAGTGCAGCAACTGTTATCATTTTGCTTGTTCCGCTTGTGTTTAGACTGTTAAGGAATTACAAAAATGCATAAAAATAGTTTACATGTAAAGGTAAAAAGTGAGCAATAAAATAGAACAAATCGCAACTAGTTTAATTAAAGAGTTACCTAAAAAAAGTGGTGTAAAGTTTAGTGATATTGAAAGAACAGAAAAAAGATTAAGTGTTGCACTTCCGCAATCATTGAAAGATTTTTATTTAAGCGTTGGAAATACAGATATATTTACATCTTCATTTGAAGAGTTTGGCAAACTTGATGAACTTTTTATAAAAGAAGGCAAACTTATATTTTTGTGTGAAAATCAAGGAGTTTGTTTTTGGGGAGTTGATTTGAATGATGAGCAAGTTTATATGTGCACGGACTTAGAAGCCAAAAAGATTGATTGGGAGAGCGAAGAGACAAAATTAGAAGAGTTTTTACAAATCATCATGTATTATCAAGTTGCACAAGGTGGATACGAGTTTGGCGCAGCTTTATACGAGAGTGAATTTGAAAACAATAAAGAGTATTTGAAAACTCTAAAAGAGATAACAAAAGATTTTACAAAAGTGGTAAATCATAATGGTTTGGTGATTTATAAAAAAGAGCATAAACTTGTGTGGCATTTTTTAAAAGAGGATAAAAAAACTGTAGAAAATATTTTGTTTGCTTCTACTCTTACAAAAAAAGATTTAGAAGAATTTGAAGATAGATTTGGTTTTGAAGAGTTATAAAAACTTTTACATCAAAAGGAGAACAAGTTAAATATGTACGATTTTATAGGTGATATACACGGATACTCGGACAAACTTGAAGAGTTACTAATAAAACTTGGATATAAAAAAGAAAATGGTATCTACAAACACAAAACAAGAGTTGCATTTTTTCTTGGAGATTATATAGACCGTGGCCCAAGCATCATAAAAACATTAAAAATCGTAAAAGATATGGTAGAAGCGAAAAGTGCAAAAGCTTTGATGGGAAATCACGAATATAACGCAGTTTGTTTTTACATGCAAGATGAGAGTGGAGGGCACTTAAGAGAACACTCTATAAAAAATATCATCATGCATTATGAAATGTTAAAGCAGTTTGACCACAAAGAAGATGAGTACAAAGAGTATATAACTTGGATGAAAACATTGCCGCTTTTTTACGAAGATGAGTTTTGTCGTGCTGTTCATGCTTGTTTTGATGAGGACATCATAGAGTATTTAAAAAAAGAGTTAAATGGAAATACTCTGAGTGATGAAGCATTTAAAAAAGCTTCCAAAATAGGCTCAAAATTAAATTTTGCAGTTGAAGATATAACAAAAGGTAAAGAGGTAAGACTTCCAAAAGATATACTGCATTATGATCAAAATGGCAATGCAAGAACCCACATGAGGATTAAATGGTGGGAAAATCCGCAAAATATAACATACAAAGATATAAGTGTAGAAAAGATTGAAGGATTGCCAAAAGAGAGAGTTGATGTCTCGCTTCTAAGAAATACAAACTACTATAAAAGTGGCGAAAAACCGGTATTTTTTGGGCATTACTGGTTTAGAGGCGAACCAAGATATATAAAAGAAAATGTTTGCTGCTTGGACTTTAGTGTCGCAAAAGGTGGAAAACTTACTTGTTATAGGTTTGATAATGAACAAAAACTAGACAACTCAAAGTTCATATACGTTTAAAATTGTTGCTTTTTCGTACTAACTTCGTTGCAGTCGCAAATTATTTAGTCATATACGCTTAAAGTATACTCCTTACATAATTTGCTCCTACGCCTCGTTATCACAAAAAATCAATCAATTTAATTGTTTTTGTCTTTGGTTTTTCTCGTGCGTTGCGGCAAAAACCGTTAAGAAATTTGAGTGAGAAAGCGTTAAGAAAAACAAATGTTTGAGTGAAACGAGTTTTTGTTTTTTAGCTTTTGAATGATGATTTTAGGTTTTTAAGCACTAGCACTTGAGTTTTGTTTCTTTTCTTCCAAGGAAAAGAAAGAGAAAAAAATAAAAAGTTTAATTGTAAAAATCAAGAGCAAAATAGTTTTTGTTTGTCAGTTCAAATTTGTAGTGTAGTTAAGTATTTACATGTAAAAGCTTAAGCCCCAAAAGAGGGGCAAAAACTATTTATTTAACTGGTGTAAATTGGTAGCCATTTCCAACTTTATTTATAGTCCCAAAACTAGGGAATGAGATGTGCATACCAGCAACTGGAATTTTGTTTTTTGCAACAAATTCTAAAACAGCTTTTCTTGATTTAACCGCTTCCTCTGGATTTACATCATACATAATAGCAACGCTTGGATAAGGCATTTGTACTTGCATAGCATGAGTTAAATCTGCCCAAATAAGAAGTTTTTCACCTTTGTTTTCAACTAAAAACATCGTATGTCCAGGAGTATGTCCAAAAGCGGCAACAGCAGATATATCTCCAAAAAGTTTGTTAGTTATAGCATTTAACTCGTTTGGCTCAAAAAGTGTTATATCGTTTTTATAGATTTCCAAAACATTTTTAGCATTTAAAAAACCACCTTGTTTATCAACAGGAAGTTTGTTTTTTTCCTCATCACTTCCCCAGTAGGCAGCTTCAGGTTTTGAGATAAATACTTTTGCATTTTTGAAAGTTTTCTCTTTATCTTTTAAAAGTCCGCCGATATGGTCACCGTGCATATGAGTAACCAAAACTTTGTTTATATCTTCAGCCTTTACTCCTAAAGTTTTTAGGTTATCAAAAAGTTTTCTTCCAAAACCACTATCTACTAAAATGTTTTCATTTGGTGTTTGAATCAAAAACGCATTTACAGCATTTTTAAAAGTTCCATTTGGCGCATACTCTTTTAAAATCGTCTCATTTGCACCTATAAGCAGAGCCGTTTTTCCTTCATTTTGTCCTTCACTTAAGAGATGAACTTTAACTTCTCCAAGATTGTAAGTGTATATATCTGGTGAAGATGTTTTGGCATCTAAAAAAGATGCAAAGCCAAAAACTCCAACTAGAAATGATAGAAATACTTTTTTCATATAAACTCCTTATTATTTTTTAAAAGTTTAAACAATTTTAGTAAATAGTTTTACGCTTATGACAAGCATAAATTTTGTAAAATACGGTTTATTTAAATTTACATGTAAAGGATTTTTGTTGGAAAGAGTCGTTATCCCATTAAGAGATAAGAAAATTTATATTGGTTTGGTTGTTGCTGTTTTATTTTTAGTTTTAAGTGGATATATGTTCCAAACCAAAGAGAGTCCAGCCTTTAACATGAGTCCGATGCTAGTGAAAACTGCAAGCGCTTTATCTTTCATGTTTTTTGCTGTTATTGCATACTTTTTGGTGCAGACAATCATAAAGGGGAGAGACGCATTTTTAGCTGGTCCAAAAGGGATTTATGACAGTTCAAGTGGTCTTGCTTTAGGGTTTGTTCCTTGGGAAGATATAAAAAGTGTTGAAGTTAGAAGTTTTGATAAAATAGACTATTTGCTGATTGACTTAAACGATGTAAAAAAATACAAAAGCAATGAAAACGAGTATTTTGCAAGGATTATCGATATGAATATGAATTATTACAAAGCTCCGATAGCTATCTCATCTAAAAAACTAAAATGCAATATAAAAGATTTAGCAGCTTTTCTACAAGATTTACACAAACAGAGTTTACATGTAAAAGAAGATTTAAATGGTTGAAAGTATAAAAAAGATAAACGACTTGCTAGGTAAGGCGATGGATAAAAGCGACAAATTTCGATATGAACACAAACTCCCTGCAACTGCTTCTATGAAATTTTTTGAGTTGGCTGATAAAGAAATAGATGAAGCGCTTTTAAAATATCCAAAAAATGCACACTTTTACAGATTTAAAACTCAACTTAAAACTTTTACTATGGATTATGAGGAAGCGGCAAAATTTTTGCAAAGTGCTATAAATATCGAAAACAATAAAAAAGATAAAGCAGAATTTGAAGAATTAAAACAGCACTTACATGTAACAAAACCAGTAAGAGTTCAAAAGATATCAAAAAGCAAACCAAAAAGTAGAGAGTTACCTTTTTTTAAGTATCATCCTGAGCCATTTCGCACAGGAGCTTTTGAGGAATGTGAAGGTTTGATTTGTGATTGTTGTGAAAAAGAGACTGATGTGTACTATCAAAGTCCGTTTTATTCTGCTGAGGATATTGAAGTCCTTTGTCCTTGGTGCATAAAAAGTGGCAAAGCAGCTAAAAAATTTGATGGAGAGTTTCAAGACTATGCATCTATTGAGGGAATATCGCCTGATCCCAAAGAGCCAAACTCTATAAATTACACAAAAGAAACATTAAGAGAACTTACAACAAAAACGCCAGGATATCGTGGTTGGCAACAAGAGTTTTGGCTTGGTCATTGTGATGATTTGTGTGCATTTATTGGGTATGTTGGGTGGGATGAAATCAAAACAAAAATCGATGATTTTGTAGATTTACAAAGAGACGCTGAAGACTTTGGTTTAAAATATGAAGATTTACCAAAATATTTAAGAAATAACGGAAGTTGCCTAGGTTATTTGTTTGAGTGTTTGCATTGTAAAAAATTACGGTTATATATAGATTTTGATTAAGAGGTTTATGTTTTGGTAGATTTTATATATAAACAGATGAAATGCTTTACGCCTTTAAGGGTTGTAAGTATTATATTTGCGCTTTTGTTAATCGCCATTTTACCGATTTTGTTTGGTTTTGCGTGGTCGCCTGAAATTAATAACAACTCTTTTATCTATCTTTTTTACATCGTAACAAATACCGCAAATTTTCCTATCACATTTTTAACCAGTCTTATTTTTTCACTTATTTTATTTTTAGCTATAAAACTTCCTTTTAAAAAAGTGCTTTTATTGCTTATATTTTTCAATGTTATGGTTATTGGCTCACAGCTTTGTGTTTACGGTATAAAACATTTTGCAAAAGAGCCAAGACCTTATACTGTTTGGCTATCTCAAAATAACTTTATAGAAAGTACAGATGCATTTTACAAACTTTCAAAAAAAGAGAAGATAGAAATTATAAAAAGTTTTGATTTTAAAGATTTTAATATATCTTCTTGGCAGCAAAACTACTGGACAAAAGAGGTTGGCTACTCTTTTCCCTCTGGTCATAGCGTCTTTGCTGCTTCTTGGGCAGTTATAATGTTTATCTTTCTTTTCCAAGCAAAAAGATATAAAACTGCCTTTTTGATACTTTTGTGGGCTGTGATAGTTGAGAGTAGCAGAATGCTTTTAGGTATGCATTTTCCAAATGATATTCTTGTTTCTTGTTTGGTTAGCTTGTGTGTTATCTTGCTTTTTGTTTATCTATTAAAGCTTTTACGTGTAAAGAGTAAGGACAACAAATGAAGTTTACTTTTAATGGGTTAGATTTTTTGCAAGAAGGTGCTAAGCCAAAATACAATCTTGAAAGTGTTATCAAAGATTATAACGCTGGCAAGAAACAAAAATTTATCTACTTTTGGAATCCAACCTGTGGAAGTATAAATAAAAGTTGTCTTTCGCAGTGGCAAAGTTCAGATTTTTGTGAAGACACACAAACTTATAGCTGTTCTGAACAGTATATGATGAGTAAAAAAGCAGAAGTTTTTGGTGATATTGAGATGCAAGAAAAAATCTTAAAAGCACTTCATCCAAGAGATATGAAAGCTTTTGGACAAAAAGTAAAAGGCTTTGACAGCAGGGTTTGGGATAAGGTTAAGTACACGATAGTTTTGCAAGCAAATTATTATAAATTTACACAAAATAAAGAGATGATGGAGTTTTTGCTTGATACAAAAGATGCAATCTTGGTAGAAGCCAGTCCATTTGATAAAATTTGGGGAGTAGGGCTTGACGAGTTTGATGAAAGTATCAAAAATCCAAACAATTGGAAAGGACAAAATTTACTAGGTTTTGCTTTGATGGAAGTTAGAGACGAGATAAAAAAAATTTCTATAATAGAATTTGAAAGTTTAAAAATTTTGTAGCAATCTTTACATGTAAAGGCTTTTATGAAAAAGATAATAAAAAAGCTTAATATATTTTATAATTCATTGGAAATAGTTCCAAATGTAATGTTTTATTTACTATATTCATCATTTTTTTCTGATTAATATCCAGAGCTTAAAAAATACATAAAAGTCGATATTACAATCTTTATACGTATGTTTTTTTTTATTTTTGTAGTTTTTATATTTATTT
>JBKECC010000128.1:0-6174 GCA_047974135.1 Campylobacteraceae bacterium
AAAGTTCATCAAGGATTTGTATATGTTCACCAAACTCCGAGTAGATATCGACCTCAAAAAGCTCTTTTATTTCCACTTTTTCATTTGCCAACTCTTCAAAAAAGCGAAAAAGATAGTTTGAATTTTGTAAAAATGCCATAAATTCTGTTGGGATTTTAAGCTTAGAGAAGCTATCAAAATTTTTAGCTTCTTGCATGAGAAGAACTCTTGTGTCTGTGTCGGCTTCAACCATGTCTGGTATAAAAAAAGCTTTTGATTCAAATTCGCTTATAGTTATAGCTTTTGTAAGAAGTGTATTGGAATTTTCAAAACTCTTATAAAATTCTCTAACACTTCTTGAGGTTGCAAAAATCTCTACCATTTTCTCACTTTGATTTTTGGTGGATTATAGCACAAAGAGTTAGTTAGTTGTATTTACCTCTTTACTAAAAAAGCCTGTATCTTCGCCGATGCTAATCTTTGATTGGATTATCCATCTGCCTTCATTTTTGATGGTAAATGGTTTTGATATAAAGCTGTTTGTATCGCCATCTTTTACAAAATCAAGTGCAACATTTAAATCATTTGTGTCTGGTCTTGTAAGCAGCGCTTCAATTTTTACATCTTTTAATTCATCTTGGCTATTTATAGAAAAAGTTACGCTATTTTCATCTTTTACATGTAAAGAATTTGTAGCGATATTTACACTGTATTTTTCATCAAAGTTTTTTTGTGACTCTTTTATAGTGTTTATATTTCTATCTATTTTTTGGTAACTTTCAAAGTAAAATGTATCCATTTCAACTGGGTCGCTAAGTGCTATAACTACCGTTGCAACACAAGCACAAGCTATCAAAAAAATGCCTGTTATAATTGCGTGTGGCCAATAATTTCTTTCAACTTTTTGCATTTTTGTATTTCACCCTTCTATAAATGTAAATTCCTATACAAACAACCAAAAATCCATATATAAAAAATCTTAATGTATTTAAGACATTTCTATTTGCATTTCCAATCGCACTATCTAGCTTGATATCGTAGCTTTTTGCAATCTGTTCGCTTAAATCAGCATAACCATTTAGCATAGCTGCACTATACTTGTCGTGATCTTTTCTCTTATCTCCAAGAAGCGGTAAAACAGAGCCTCCAGTAAAAGGAAAAGGACTTAAGATATTTTTCTTGTTAAACTTTTTGTCTAACTCTTGGGAGTTTAAGATATCAACTATATGCTCATCTAAAACAATCAACAAAACAGCATACGGGTTTTGCAACTCTTTTGTTTTCTCATCAATATACTCTTTTATTGACTGATTGCCTATACTCTTTCCAGCAATTGCGTATACGCTAACGCCAGATTTTTCTTTTAACTCTTTACCCATTTCATTGATTTTTGTATATACTTTTTCATTGATTGGCAGAGTATTTTCTAAAACAAAATCGTCATTTGCGATTAAACTTGTAAATGATAAAAAAAAGATAACAACCGCTAAATACAAGCGGTTGTTTTTAAAAAGATATTTCAAAGTGACTTATCCGATAAACAGGTGATTTGGAGTTAAAACTGCAAACGCCATCAATGCTGCCATGACAATCAATAATAATACAATTATTTTACTTGCAACAGATTCCATTTATTCTCCTTTGATGACTTTTAGATTAGCATTTTGCTTATCTATCATCTTTATTTGTTCAGGATTTTCAATAGTATATGGCTTATCGGCAACAGATTGTTGAGTTTTTACTCCAAGGTATGTCAATACTCCCAATATTGAAAGCAAGAGAACAGTAGCGATTAACATACCTGTTACGCCATGAATACTAAAAACATGTCTATTTGTATTTTCCATTGTCTCTCCTTATTTTGAAAGTGAATCAACATACGTTGCAACAGCTTCTTTTTGAGTATCTGTTAAACGTCCATCTGCAAAGTTTGGCATATCTCCAATGTGACCTTTTTTACCAAATTGTAACACACTAAGAACAAATTTTGGTGTTCCGTAAGTTGTTAAATCTGGAGCCATTCCATCCATACCTTTTCCGTCTTCACCATGACAACTAAAGCATGAGTTATTCCAAATCTCACGTCCTGCTTCTATATCAGCTTCAGAAGAAGATGATTTTGCGTATGAAGAAATATATCTCATCATAAATGCTGATGCTTGTGCTGCCTCTTTTTCAGAAGCTACTGCATCTCCAGCCATTGGGAACATTTCAATACCAAAGTATTCGCTTCCATCGTGATTTTTTAAACCTTTTGAACCGTGCACGATTGAATAAGCCGAGCCTACCTCATTTCCCCATGTTGTTAAATCAGCAGCTTTTCCACCTATACCATCACCTGTGATACCGTGGCATGGCGCACATTGAACCAAGAAAACACTTTCACCCATTTGAAGAAGTGTATTTTTATCTAAATTTTCCCATTTGTTTTGGAAATTTTTATTGTAATCATAAACTTCTTTATTATATTCGCCTATTTGAGAATATGAATTTAGTGGGTAACCAACAAACATATACCAAATAGCCCAAACACATAATACCACAAACGCTAAAGCCCACCCTAATGGGAGTGGGTTTTTATACTCTTTAATACTATCCCAACTACCATCTTTAATTTCGCCTTCGCTTTTATCGGCTTTCATCTTTTTTACATAGATAGAAACGACAAAAAACGTTAAAAGCAGTGTTACGGCCGCACCGATTAAAGAAAGTAAGTTGATGTTATCACTTAAGTTAAACCAACTCATTTTTGCTCCCCTTTGTTGTTCTTATTTTTTATAGATTCTACAGGAGTATCATATACTTCATCATGCAGAGCAATGTCTGCATACTTTTCATAATTTTTTCTACCTATCTTTTCGGATCTATAAAGATGAAAAATATACCAATAGAGTCCTACTGCTAAAAGCACCGTCAATATGATGTATAAGTGAGCTTGATACTCTACAATAAAATCTAAAATCATTCTTTTTACCTTTATTTTAAGCTGTTCATATATGCAATGAGTGCAACAATTTCAAGAATTTTGCCATCATTTAATGCATCTTTAACATCTTGACCCTTCATGCCTTCAACTATTAACTTTGCCTCTTCTAAAGCTGCTGCTCTTGCACTTATATGTTCACCAAGTGCTGGCATGCCAGGTTTATCATAAGGAGTGTTAAATACTGTTTTAACCGTTAAAGCTTCAGCATAAGCTGTGTCTATATCAGCAACTTTGTTATAAAGATGCTTATATGCAGGCATAAAAGAACCTGGAACAACAGAAGCTGGATTTTTCATATGGTTTTCATGCCAGTCAGAAGTTCTATAAGCTCCAACTCTCATCAAATCTGGTCCTGTTCTTTTTGAACCCCAAAGAAATGGTCTGTCATAAGCATATTCACCACTTAGTGAGTAACTACCATATCTATCAGTTTCGTGTTTGAATGGTCTTATCATTTGTGAGTGACAGCCACTGCAGTTTTCTTTGATATATATGTGACGACCCGCAAGTTCTAATACTGTATAAGGTTTTGTACCTTCAACTGGTCTTGCAGCCTCTTTAAAGCTTGGAAGTATTTCAACTACGCCAGCATAAGCGATTACCACAAACAAAAATACTGCAAAAAAGAAAGGATTTTTTTCTAACCAACTAAACATTTTATCTCCTTTTTAAGCAGCCATCGGCGAAGCATTTTGAGGTTCTTTCTCAAGCTCTCTGCCAGATGTAATTGTTTTAACGATATTGTATGCAAACATGAAGAAACCTATTAGATACAATAAACCACCGACTGCACGAATAGTAAAATATGGAATTAAAACTGTAGCTGTATCGATAAATGAATAAGCTAAGCTACCAAATTGGTCAGTTGCTCTCCACATCATACCTTGAGTAATACCTGCTACCCACATACTTGTAAAGAACAATACGATACCGATTGTTTGGATTACAAACTGTCTTTCCATAAGTTTTTTACTATATAACTCTTTTCTATAAAGTCTTGGAATCATGTGATATAAAGCCGCCATTGTCATAAATCCAACCCAACCTAAAGTACCATCATGAACGTGTCCTGGAACCCAATCTGTAAAGTGTGCTAAAGCATTTACCGATTTGATTGAAAGAATTGGTCCTTCTAGTGTTGAGAACATATAAAACGTAGAAGCTAAAATCATAAACTTAATAATTGGATTTGATTTTAATTGTCCCCACTCACCTTTCATGGTAAGAAGTATGTTAACCGCACTACCCCAAGATGGTAAAATTAGAACAACTGAGAAAATTGAACCCATTGTTTGCATCCAATCAGGAACTGATTGATACAAGAGGTGGTGTCCGCCAGCCCATAGATAAACAAACATCAAAGCCCAAAATGAGAATAATGAAAGTTTATATGAGTAAACTGGTTGACCTGACTCTTTTGGTAAAAAGTAGTAGATTTGAGCAATAATACCAACAGTAAAAACAAACGCAACAGCATTGTGTCCATACCACCATTGAACCATAGCATCATTTGCTCCAGCATACATTGAGACAGCGTGATACCATTTACCAACACCAGCAACAAAATATGTAGGAATAGCCATATTGTTGAATAGATATAGCATTGCAATACCAAGAAATGTAGCTATATAGTACCAAAGTGAGATATATAGTGCTTTTTCTCTTCTGATACCAATCAATCCAAAGATACTGATGCCCCAAAGAACCCAAATTACAACTATTACAATATCGAGTGGCCATTGTAGCTCTGCATATTCTTTACCAGCTGAAATACCCATAAACAAGGTTAAAACAGCGACAATCATAGCAACCATATATAGCCAGAATTGTAATTTTCCAATAAACATGAGAAACGGTGACTCAGCCATTGAGACTTTGAGTACACGTTGTCCAACATAATACCAAGTTGCAAAAATACCACTTAGCATAAATCCAAAGATTACACCTGAAGTATGTAAAATTCGCAATCTACCAAACGTACCATATTCGCCCAATAGGTAGTTTAATTCCGGAAAAACCAATTGAAAGGCGATAACAACGCCCAACAGCATGCCTATTACACCAAAAAAGATGGTTGCAAAGACAAAACACTTGGCGACCGAATAGTCATAGTTCAATGCATTCGTAGCCTGCATCAAATCCCTCCTCCAAAAATTTTATGTCACTAAAATATCACATAATCTTGTAATTATAGTAAATCTTTCATACAAAAAGTCTTAATAAGATTATATTTGTCTTAAATATAAAAGTAATTTTTTGTATTTATTTATAAATGACTTTTTTCTCTTATAACTCTGTATTTATCTTGTATCCAAGCCCTGGAACGTTTTTGATAAAATCTTTACCAACCTTGATGCTAACTCTTTATACGAAAGTTCTCATGGCTGCATCACTTACTTATTTATTTGACCATACTGATTTTTTTAAATCTTCGTGCAGAACAAATGCTCCTAAATACTTAACTAAAAATGATATAAAAAGTATCTCTTTTTTTGTTAAGCTTATCTCTTTGCCATCACGAATCAGTACTCTTTTATTTTTATCAAACTGATAACCATCACCTAAATCTATAACGTTACCAACTAAAAACTTCTCTTTTGCTATCTGTTCTAAAACTTTTAAAAGATCATCTGGATGTATTGGTTTAATTAAATACTTATCAACACCAGCATCAATAGCTCCTAAAAGTCTCTCTTTTTCACTAAATGCACTTAAAACTAAAACAGGAGTATCCCTTGAGATTGCCTTTATATCTTTGGTTAATTCCAAGCCATCTTTTATAGGCATTAAGATATCAGTTATAACGATATCGGGTTTATATTTTTTAAATTTTTTCACACCCTCTTCGCCATCTTTTGCAGTGTAAAAATCTTTAAACTCGTCCTCTATTGCATTTTTCAATGCCTTTCTTATATTATCCTCGTCTTCCACGAGCAAAATTGTCACTTTTTTTAGCAAATCACTCAAATTTGACATCTATTTCCTTTAACTTATTGGTATTTTTATCTCAAAACAAGCACCATCATCAACGTTGCTCGCACTCACTTTCCCGCTCATACTGTTTTCAACTATCATTTTTGTCATATAAAGTCCAAGCCCTGTGTCTGTACTTGCATGTTTTGTTGTAAAATAAGGCTCAAAGATTTTATCAAGAACATCTTCATTAATCCCACCAGCATTATCTGAAATTCTAACAAAAATATCATTAT
>JBKECC010000095.1:0-4840 GCA_047974135.1 Campylobacteraceae bacterium
CTATAGGTTTCTTTCTTCTTTTACTTCTTGGAAGAAATAGTATCATTGGGCAATTTCTCGCACAGTTTAATATCTCATTTATCTTCACATTTGAAGGTATAGTCTTAGCTGGTTTCATAGCAGGATTACCGTTGATGGTAAAACCGCTTCAATCAGCAATTGAACTTTTTCCACAAGAGATAAAAGAAGCTTCATATGTAAGTGGCAAATCTTACACTTACACTTTTCTTTTTGTAGTTTTACCAATCATTAAAAAGAGTCTTATGGCTTCGCTACTCATTGCAACCGCACGAGCATTAGGAGAAGTTGGAGTAACTTTGATACTTGGAGGAAACTTGATAGGCAAAACTGACACCATTTCACTTGCTATATACAATGCTGTATTTGATGGAGACTATAACTTAGCACTAATTTTAAGTGGAATACTAACAGTCACATCATTTGTCTTTTTTATCTCTCTTCATTTTTTAAATAAGAAAAGAGAGCGATTTTAAAAATAAACTATCTTTACATGTAAAGATAATTATGCTTTTTTGTAAGTCCAGCCTTTGTTGATTTTTTCCCATTGTTTATCTCTTGAATTTATTAAAACAGCTACATCATCATCGTTTAAATGTTTAAAGCGTCCTTGTGCTTTTAGGTAATCTTTGATAGGCGTAAACTCTTTTGGAACGTGATTTATAAAAAATTCTCCATCTGTAAATTCGGCCAAGTACCAAAGACCGGAATTCACCGCAACTCTTGAAAGCTCTAAGCTAAGCGAGGAGTCACAACCCCAGCCAATAGGACAAGGAGCATATACGTGAATATATGAAGTACCTTCAACACTCTTTGCTTTTTCGATTTTTCTTAGTAAATCTGGTATGAAGCCAACACTTGCAGTCGCTGCGTATTTTATGCCATGAGCTGCTACGATTTCAAACATATTTTTTTTATTCGTAAGTGAACCTCTTGTGTTTTTCCCAGCTGGAGTTGTTGTGGTTTGTGAGCCAAAAGGAGTAAGAGAACTTTTTTGCACACCTGTATTCATATAGGCTTCATTGTCATAGCAGATATATATTATTTTGTCATCTCTATCTATGGCACCAGAGAGTGCTTGAAGACCGATATCTGCAGTTCCGCCATCTCCTGCAAAACCAACCGTATGATAATCTTTTAATCCCAGAGCTTTTGCTCCAGCAGCAACGCCAGAGAGCATAGAAGCAGTACCTGGAAATGATGAGATGATAGCGTTTACTCCAAAGCTCAGTTGAGGAAATATAAAACCAACTGCAGACATACAGCCAGCAGGAAGCACAGTAAAAGTCCTCTCCCCTAAAACTTTCAGCCCAAGTCTAACAGTCAAACTTCCACCACATCCACCGCACGCTTTGTGACCAAAAAAATACTCATCGGTAGTTATATTTCTTGCATTTATTTTTATATTTGGTTTCATTTTAACTCCTCTATCGAAGCCTTTAAATTGACAAATTGTACTATCACTTCATCTTTGCCATTTTCTACATTTTTTAGTGTTTTAAATATAGCGTGTATATCTTCTTTTGAGATACTTCTGCCACCAAGACCTGCTATAAAGTTGATTACATGTAAAGGTTTTTTTGCACGAATTAGTGCAGAGTTTACATTTGTAAAAACGGTACCCTCATACCCAAAAGAGATATCCTTTTCAAGAACACCGATGACTTTTGCACTATTTGCTAAATTTTTTATCTCTTCATCTGGAAATGGTCTCATGTAGCGGATTTTACAGAGTCCTACTTTTTCGCCAAGTTCTCTTAATTCATCAACAACAACTCTCACAGTTGCACTTATACTTCCCAAAGTTACAAGTATGGTTGTGGCATCTTCACATCTGTAATTTTCTACAAGTCCACCGTATTTTCTTTTAAAAATGTTATAAAAATCATCTTCCACCTCTTTTATAACGCTTTTTGCGGTAATCATAGCTTTGTGTTGGATATATTTAAACTCCATATTGTCATTTGGAGTTGAGCTAAATCCCATATTTTTTGGATGTTCTAAATCCATTTTGTTTGTTGTAACAAATGGTGGTAAAAACTTCTCAACATCTTTTTTATCTGGAATAGTTACTGGCTCGTAAGTGTGAGTTAAAACAAAGCCATCAAGATTTATCATGATTGGAGTTGAAACTCTTTTGTCTTCCGCAATTTTATAAGCTTGTAAAACTAAGTCTAAACTCTCTTGAGCATCTTCAGCGTAAACTTGCACCCAGCCTGAATCAAGCATAGAAAGTGAGTCTCGCTGGTCTCCATAAATACTCCAAGGAAGCGCTAAAGAGCGGTTTGTATTCATCATGACAATTGGAAATCTTCCACCACTTGCATAGTGCAAACACTCACACATATACAAAAGTCCTTGCGAAGATGTTGCGGTAAATGTTCTAGCTCCAACGGCACTTGCTCCCATTAAAGCAGAGAGTGCTGTGTATTCTGATTCTACATGCATATATTCTGACTTTAACTCTCCACTTTCAACCATTTCTGAGAGTCTTTCAACAACAATAGTTTGCGGTGTTATAGGATATGCAGCTATGACATGAGGAGATGAGAGCATAACCCCATAAGCTATCGCTTCATTTCCTGATAAAAATAGTTTTTTTTCACTCATTTACTCTTCCTCTATCATCTTAATAACGCCACTTTTACACTCAATGGCACAAATACCACAGCCTTTGCAAAAATCATAATCTATATTTACAAGCTTTTCTAATCTAAAAATAGCACCATCAGGACAGGCGATATAACAAAGCAAGCAATTTGTACATGTACTCTCATCAACAACAGGCTTTTTAACCCTATAACTTTTGTTTGTAGAGACTAAATGCCCAGCTTCAAAACAGATAAAATCTGGAAAATCAAAGATAGTTTTTGGATAGGTAAAACTTGTTAGTTTAGGCTTTTTCATTTTTTACCCTTTTGTAGACTTTCTCTAATAGTTCTATATTTTTTTGTGCAACTATGGGTTTTAACTCATCACTAATCGCATCTTTTGCACTTTTTAAGCTTATAAGGTCAAATTTTGCTATGAAAGCTCCAAGAAGAGCAGTATTGACTATCGGTTTTTTTAGTATTTCAAGTGCAAGAGCATTTGCATCAAGGCTAATCACTTCTTGTTTTATATCTTTATACTTTGTACCATCTTTTGTGTTAATAATCAAAACCCCATCATCTCTTAGATTTTTCAATATCTCATCACTAAAAAGCGACTCATCAAGTACAATAGCAAAATGTGCACTTTTGCTTTCGCTTCTATCAAGGATTTTGTTTTTGCCTATTTTTGTAAAGCTTGAAACAGGAGCCCCACGTCTCTCTGGTCCAAAAGTTGGAAAAGCAAGAGCAAAAAGCCCCTCATTTACCGCAGAAATTCCAAGAAGCCTTGCTGCTGTAAAGGCCCCTTGTCCACCTCTGCCGTACCAGATTATCTCATGCATATCTCTCTTTTGCCTTTACATGTAAACTTTTTAATCTCTTTCCGGCTTCTTTTAGTGTTTCCTCTTTTTTTGCAAAGTGAAAACGGATAAAGTTTTGTACATCTTCTTTAAAAAAGCTTGAACCAGGAACTGCAGCGACACCAACTTCTTTAGCCATCCATTCACAAAACTCTACATCACTTTTTGCATTAAATTCTGAAATGTCTACCATCACATAATATGCACCTTGAGGAGTTGTGTATTTTAATCCTGCTTCATCTAAGAGTTTTAAAAACAACTCTTTTTTTCTTGTGTACTCGTTTTGTAACTCGGCATAATAACTATCCTCAAAGTTAAGTCCAACGATGGCTGCTTCTTGAAGAGGCGCAGCTGCTCCAACTGTTAAGAAGTCATGAACCTTCCTTGCAACATCTATAATCTCTTTAGGAGCTATGATATATCCAAGTCTCCAACCAGTAATTGAGTAAGTTTTAGAAAGAGAACTACAAGAGATAGTTCTTTTAAACATATTTGGCAGTGATGCAAAGTAAGTGTGTTTGTGTGGTGCGTACACGATATGTTCATACACTTCATCGGTTACAACCCAAGTGTCAAACTCCTCAGCTAAGCTTGCAATCTCTAAAAGCTCCTCTTTAGTGAACACTTTTCCTGTTGGATTTGAAGGATTACAGATGATGATAGCTTTTGGTTTTTGCTCAAACGCTTCTCTTAAAACCTTTCTTTCAAAATCAAAGTTTGGTGGAACAAGAGGAACATATATTGGCTTTGCACCAGTTAAGATTGTATCTGCTCCGTAGTTTTCATAAAAAGGCGAAAATATGATAACTTTATCATCAGGATTTGTTATAGACATAAGTGCAGCCATCATAGCCTCCGTGCTTCCACAAGTTACTACGATATTTTCATTTGGGCTTATAGGAAGTCCCATGAATTTACTCTGTTTTTTAGCTAATGCTTTTAAAAATTCTGGCGCTCCCCAAGTTATAGCGTACTGATGAGGTCCTTTTGTTGCAACCTCTTTTAATGCAATTTGCAACTTTAAAGGTGGGTCAAAATCTGGAAATCCTTGTGAGAGATTTACCGCATTGTATTGGTTGCTTATTCTTGTCATTTTTCTGATAATTGACTCTGTAAAGCCGTCTGTTCTTTTACTTATGGTTGGCATCAATTTTTCCTATTGTCGATTATTCTTTTTGCTTTATGTGTAGCTCTTGGTATATCGCCATTTTTCAAGATTTTTATATCTCTTGGTTTTAAAACAACTCTCTATTTTATCACCTTTGATAACACTTGTTTTATCTCTTCATGAGAAGTTTTTGTATAATCTTTTGTTTAAACATATATGTCAAATTTTGTTAAGTGCCTCTCTTCATATATAGAAATTATATA
>JBKECC010000113.1:0-4192 GCA_047974135.1 Campylobacteraceae bacterium
ATATAGGAAATGAAGTTTTAGAAGTTATAAATCTATCATTTAACTATGGCGATATTAAGATTTTAGAAAATATCAATTTAAAAGTAGAAAAGGGTGATAAAATAGCTCTTATTGGGGCAAATGGTATAGGAAAAAGTACACTTTGTAAGTTGTTAGTTAGCGAAATATTTCCAAAAAGTGGTGAGATAAAATGGGGAGCAACGATAGAGAGTAGCTATTTTCCTCAAAATACAACAGATATGATTAAAGGTGACATTCAACTTTTTGAATGGTTACAACAGTTTGATGACAAAAAAGATTTAGATGAGATTAGAAAGTGTTTAGGGCGTATGCTTTTCTCAGGTGAAGATCAAAAGAAGAGTATAAAAAGTATAAGTGGTGGTGAAAAACATCGTATGATGCTCTCAAAAGTAATGCTAGAGCGTGGAAACTTTTTAATCTTAGATGAGCCAAACAACCACCTTGATTTAGAGGCTATCATAGCTTTAGGCGAAGCACTTTATAATTTTGATGGAGTTGTAATTTGTGTAACGCACGATAGAGAACTTATAGACGCATTCGCAAATAGAATCATAAAGATAAACGATGATGGTACGATAACAGACTTTAAAGGTACATACGAAGAGTATATAGAAAATGGCAAAAAGTAATCTTTTTGAATTAGGAAGTGCACTTGATGGCGCAAAATCTTGGGGACTTGTAGAGGAAAAAGAGAGTTTACATGTAAAGATTTTAGAGCCAAATAAACACTCCTTGTATTTTAAAAAAGAGAAAAGAAGGGGGAAGGTTGTAACTTTAGTTGGTGAATTTTTCCTCTTAAGGGAAGATATAGAAAATTTAAGCAAAGAGCTTAAAAAAACGCTCGGAACTGGTGGCAGTTATAAAGATGGTTTTATAGAACTTCAGGGTGAGTGTGAAGTAAAAGCAAAAGATATTTTAGTAAAAAAAGAGTTTAGATTTAAAAAATAGTATAATTTAAAACTTTCAAAAAGGAGTTTTGATGAAAATTTTAAAAGGTGTTCTGTTTTTTTTAACGCTATTTTTTACAACCTCTTTTGCAATAGCAGAGTACACATTTAGCTTGGTTGATGGAGATTGCTTAGCAACAGATAATGTTCTTCAAAAAGATAAAGAGTATGTGCTAGTGCAATTTGGTGAAGATGGGCAAAGGGTTGTAAAAACAAAAGTTCTTGATGTTATAAAAAATGATGATGAGTGTAGATTTTTACATCCAAGCAGAAAAGATGTAAACAAAGAAGCATTTAAATACTTTTATAAACTCTCCTTAGAAGATAATCTAAACTTTGGTGTAGCAATACCAAAACTTGCTGCTACAAATATAGATAGTTACAGTTTTTCTTACTGTTCAACAAGTGAGGGTTTTTCCTTTGATGTCGAAGATAAAAAAAGTAAAAAGATTATTTGGAATGGGTATTATTACATTGGCATCGATATAGAGCCAACTTGTAAAGAGTATAAATAAGCTTTACATGTAAATAAAAATTACAAAAAAGAGTTAAAATACATACAAAGTTTTAAAAATTTGTGTAAACAAAAAACAAGGAGTTTTTATGAGAAAAGTTGTTTTAGGCTTAGTTAGCTTTATGCTTGTATTTTCCTTTGCAAATGCTGGAAAATTGGACTTTAGTGAGTATGGGTTTAATATGGATAGCTTCAGTAAAGCTGAACAAACAGACGATAACTATCAAATCGTTCAACTCGCGAAACCAATAAGTGAAAATGGTTTTGTAACAAATGCAAATGTCATAATCCAAAAATTTGAAGGAACAATGAAAGAGTATTTTGAAGTATCAAATGAGGGATTTAAATTTTTCGATGATTTTAAAACTATCTCTTCAAAATATGACGATAAAGTGGCACTTTGGGAATATACGGCATCTTTTGATGGACAAACAATCCACTTTGTTTCAAAAGCCTTTTTGGTTAAAGAAAAAGGTCTTATATATCTTGTAACAGCAGCATCTGGCGAAGATGATTGGAAAAAAGATGAGAAGGATGTTAGAAGAGTTGTTGATAGTTTTAAGTTAAAATAGAAATTTTATAAAGGAAGAAAATGAAAAAAATCGTTTTAGGTTTAGTTGGTTTGGCACTAGTTGCATCATTTGCAAATGCAAAAAAGCTTGATTTTAGTGATTATGGTTTTGTTATAAATAATCCAGAAGTTTCAAAAAATGAAAAAGTAAGACAACCGGTTATAATATTTTTAAATCCAACCGATCCAAGATATACTCCAAACATAAACATTCAAGTTCAAGATTTTAACTCTACTATAGAAGAGTATGAAAAAATCTCACAAGAGACATTGCAACAAGTTGGCGGTACTTTAATCAATAAATCTATAAACAGAAAAGTTTTAGTTATTGAGTATAAGATAAAACATGGTGAAGCCGAAGTTCACTACTATGCAAGAGCAGTACTTGATGCAAAAACAAACACAATATATCTAGCAACTGGTTCTGTGCTTGATAGTGAGTGGAATATCCACGGTAAAAAAATAAGAGATTCAGTTTTAAGTCTCAATTTAAAATAAGGAAAAAGTTACACATGCATTATATGCTGATTTACGACGCGGTTGAAGATTATATACAAAGAAGAGGCGAATTTAGAGCCGAACACTTAAAGCTTGCCAATGAGGCAGTAGCAAGAGGTGAGTTGGTGCTTGCTGGAGCCTTAGGAAATAAAGGTTCAGCCTTTTTGTTTTTGATAGATAATCCAAAAATTGCAGAAGATTTCGCCAAGAAAGACCCTTACGTTTTAAATGGTTTAATTCTTTCATATAAAGTCTTACCATGGACAACAGTTGTGGGAAAAGATGCACAAAGTCCTATAGTTTAAAGCCTTACATGTAAGGCTTTAAGGCTTCTTTGATTTTCTCAATTATTGGATCAAATAGTGGCAAAGCAAGAGTAGATTCTCTTTGTTTTTTACCCCAAACAGATTCTGGAAAAAACTCATCTTCTTTAAATCTTGCCATGATGTGAATGTGAACATGGGGAACATAGTTACCAAACATAGCTATATTTATCTTTTCAGGATTATAATACTCTCTTAAAACTTGCTCTATTGTCTCCATGCATATATACAACTTTTCTCTAAGCTCTTTTGGGCAATCAGTTAACTCTTTATATGGTGTTGTTGTAAAGACTTTTATCCATGGGATTTTTGCTTCTTCTTTATAGATAGTTACCCAATCATTTTTATAAAAATACTCTTGCATTTTACTCCTTTATAAATCTAAGTCTATATGAACAGCGTTTGCAAAGCTCCTCAGTTGGAATGCCAATCTTTAGACCTTGCACTATTTTACTAGAATTTTCTAAAATTTTTTGCAAATTATCTTCTTTAATATTTCCAAGTTTTGCTTTTGCCTCGTAGTCCAAGCAACATGGCACGACACTTCCATCAACTAAAAAAGCAAGTTGTTTATTTGCTCCCAAACAGGCTGAGTTTGGATATATAGGATTTTGCAGACTTGGCCAATTAAAATACTCTTCAAAATGCACTAAAACTCGCTCAAATACTCTTATATTTCCTTTACTTTTTATCTCACTTTTTTTTAGAGTTACACCAAAAAAATCTTCTATCTTTTTAAAGATTTTTTCATTAAAATCATCACTAGAGTCATTTATATGTAAGTTCCAAAGTCGCAAATTTATAAAGAGTTTTGTTTGATGCTCTTTTTTGTGTAAAAGTAGTGAAAAGATAGGCGCTAGATACTCATCAAGAGTTAGTTTTGTGCTGTTTTTATTGAAACTGTTTAGTGAAATGTTAAGTTGCGAAATTGCTTCATGAAATAAAACTTCATTTGAGTGTTTTTTCATGTAAAATCCGCTCGTTACAAGTTCTACTTTTAAGTTATATGTTTTTGCTAAATCAAGATAAGCTCGCAAGTTTTTATTTAAAAGCGGATCACCCATTACATGTAAAGCTATTTTGTCAGTTTTTTTCTCTATCTCTTTTAGGATATTTTCAAAAAGTGTTAAATCCATAAAAAAAGGTTTTGCAGATTTTGTTGGACAAAACGAGCAGTTAAGCCCACAAACATTTGTTATCTCTATATAAACTTTGTAAAAACTCAAGCTTGCTTCTTTATTTATTTTCACAATTCTATCAAATTTGGTAAAATAATGCTCATGAAAAAGATATTTTTACTATCACTTATTTTTATTAT
>JBKECC010000044.1:0-17145 GCA_047974135.1 Campylobacteraceae bacterium
ATCTGATAAACTTATAGCATATTCAGCAGCAGAGTTTCCGCCACCAACTATTAAAATATTTTCATCTTGTGAGCATCTATCTAGATTAAAATTTAACTTTTGGCTAAGAGTTATTGGAAATTTATAGCTTGGTTTGTTTGGTTTCCCCATGATTCCTATAGCAATTATGATATTTTTTGCTAAGTATGTATTCTCAGCAGTTATCACATGAAAAATACCATCAATTTTCTCAATACTTTCAACTTCACAGTTAAATATAGCAGATATGTTTTGATTATCTAAAATCTCATCAAAATGATTTAGAGTTCCAAGTTTGTTTCCGTCAGTAAATTCTATATTTCCTTCTAACTTTACAGTGTGACCTTTGTAATCTTTGTCTACTCTTTTATCTTCTTTGTAAAACTTTCTGATAGTTTGAGAGTGGTTATCTCCTTTTTCTATCAATAAAATATTTTTCACTCCTAAAATACTTGCTTCAACCGCAGCTCCAATGCCGCCAGGTCCACCACCAACGATTACAAAATCATATAGACTGTTTTTCATCATAAATACCTTATAACTTTTAATAAAAGTATCATTTTATCATCTTTTTATTAATTGCCAAATAATGAAACAAGATATCAAAAAGTTTTCATTTTTTTCTTTACATGTAAAAGTATAAAATATAGCTATAATAACGAAATTTTATTCATTAAGGATACTTTTTGGACTTTGCATACTACGTCTCAATCTTTATAAAATTTTTCTTTTTAATGACACCTTTTTTTGTTTTGTCTGTATTTTTATCTGTAACAAAAGATATGCCAAACTTTGATAGACATGCACTTGCATTAAAAGTTACAGTATCTATCTGGGTAACTTGTGGTGTTTTACTATTTTTCGGACAGTATATATTTTCTATCTTTGGTATAACGGTTGATGCTTTTAAGATTGGTGCTGGCGCACTTTTGTTCATAACTGCAGTTTCACTTGTTGGCGGAAGTGCTGCAAAAACACAATTTGATGAAACACCTTTGTCTTTAGCTGTTGTTCCTTTAGCTATTCCTGTTACACTTGGACCAGCATCTGTAGGTACTTTGATGGTTATAGCAAGTGATGCAAAAAGTTTAATGGAGTCTGTGTTTATATACTTGGCAGTTAGTTGTGCCGTTTTATGTGTTGGAGCTATACTTTTCCTATCTTCAAGGATTGAGAAAATGCTTGGTAAAAATGGTATCGTGGTTCTTAGCAAACTCACGGGGCTTATTTTAGCGGCACTTTCAGCTCAAATGATTTTTGAGGGTATTAAAAGTATTTTAAATTTATAAAGGAAAAATATGAAAAAAGTTTTAGCATTTTTGGTATTTATCGTTGTTGTTGCTTATTTTGGCGTAACGTTTTATGCCAGCAAAAAAGTAGATGATTTTTTCAGTAAAGATAGTGGCATAATTTTTGATAAATTTGGTGTTACTCTTAAAGTTACAAACTCTACAAAAGGTTTTTTTAGCTCAACATATGAGAGTGAACTTGTTGTTTTTGCTTATAATGAAGCCATCACAGTAGCAAAGCTTTCTCATGAGGCAAAGTTTGGTATTAGAGGTTTTAACTATAAAAAAATTGGCAATATAAAAACAAATGTGTTGCTTGATCCAAAAGTTTATAAAAAACTAACAGAAATGGAAGATATTTCGCTGATAAAAGAGAACTTTACTATAAATAGCGAGCTTGGGTTTGATGGAGTTTTGACAAAAAAAGCCCTTAAAGCTGGTAATTACGTAAATGAAGATACAAACATAAATGCAACTTGGAAAGATATAAATAGTGATTTTTTCATATCTTACGACCAGTTAAATATGAAATTTAATACAAATTTACCACAATTACTTATAAAAGATATGAGTGAAAAATCAAGCTATGAACTAAAGATAGAAAATATGAGTTATGCTTTTGATACAATAGATATAAACAACTTTTGGCATATCAACTCAAACTTTTTATTTGATAATTTTTCTATAAAAGAAGATAATAGTGAAGTCTTAGAAATACTCAAATTTGCTACAACATCTAAAACTTCTGCACAAAATAAAGAGTTATTTTCTTTGATTACAACTATAAATGCTGATAGTTTTAAAATCACAAATCAAGAGAAAAGCACAAGCTACCTTGCAAATAACATAAACTACAAAGAGACTGTTGGAAATATAGACTTTGAAAACACAAAAGAGATTTTTAACTCACTTTCTGATGTCTATTTTGGTATGGGAAATACGCAAATGGGACTTATGGCTATAACGCTTCCTGGAAATTTTTTAAATATTCTAAAAAACAAACCAATATATAGCATTGATGATTTTAGCTTTGTCTTTGAGGGTGAAAAACAAAATTTTAAAGGTTTTATACAATTTGTTGGCGATACAAAGAAATTGGCGAAAATGCAAGATTTTAGCAAGATTTTTGATGGTGGATTTAGAGTTGATATAAGTGAAAATATTTTTGATAAACTTCTTTATCAAGCTGCAAAAGATGAGTTTGAAAGAGAAAATAGACGCATTTACTCCATTTGGGAATTAAGCGATACCGAGTTAAAACCTTATTTGAAACGTTTTGATGTGAAAGAGTTATATGAGTTTAATGATGACGAGCAAGATATCATCATAAGTGAACACAATTCAAAAATCATCGAGATAGACGAAAACGGAGAAAATGAAGAAATTTTAAAAATAGCTCAAACAAAAAAAGATAAATTAAAAGAGTTTGGTATTGAGTCAAAAGATAAGAGAGTAAATGCTGTTTTTGAATACAAAACTGGTGATATGATTTTAAACAATAAACCTATCACAAAAGAAGAATCACTAACTCTTTTTTAATCTCTGTAACTATTTTACATGTAAAAACTCTTTACATGTAAAATATTCTTTACCATTTTAGTAGATTTTTAATACATTTGTTATATATTTATATAAAATTTTAGTGTCAAGTCTTGACAATACTTAGCTTGCAAAAGCAAAATTACAACTTTTAGGAACATTACTATGTTCAAAAAAATCGCTATTTGGCCTATTTTGGCTGGTGCCTCTCTTGGTATTTTAGCTCCTATTTTAGTAAATCTTGGAAACCCAGGAAATATGGGAGTTTGTGCAGCTTGTTTTTTAAGAGATACTTCTGGTGCTCTTAACTTTCATCAAGCAGCTATCGTTCAGTACATTCGTCCTGAAATCATCGGACTTATCTTTGGTGCATTTTTAAGTGCTTTTTTGTTTCGTGAATTTAAACCACGCTCTGGTTCATCTCCACTTGCTAGATTTTTTCTTGGCATTTTTGCGATGATTGGAGCTTTGGTGTTTCTTGGTTGTCCTTGGAGAATGTGGTTAAGGCTAGCTGGAGGCGATTGGAGTGCTATAGCTGGTATATTTGGACTTGTAGCTGGCATACTCATCGGTGTATTTTTCTTAAAACGAGGCTTTAGTCTTGGTAGAAATAGAGGCGTAAGTAAAGCAGTTGGTTATTTGATGCCTCTTTTTGCTATCACTCTTTTTGCACTTTTGCTTTGGGGGATGTTTGGTGAAAATACACCTATCAAATTTTCAGAAAAAGGTCCTGGCTCTATGCATGCTCCGCTTATAATCTCACTTATAGTTGGACTATTTCTTGGCTTTATGTTTCAAAAGAGTAGATTTTGCATGGTTGCAAGTGTAAGAGATACAGTACTTTTCAAGGAAACTTGGGCACTTCAAGGAATCATCGCTTTAGTTTTGTTTGCATTTATAACAAATGTTATTTTAGGACAATTTCATGCTGGATTTCCAAGCTTAGAGACTCCTCAACCAATCGCTCATAACGATACTTTATGGAACTTTTTAGGCATGCTTCTTGCTGGGTTTGCACTCACACTTGCTGGAGGTTGCCCAGGACGCCAACTCATACTTTCAGGAGAAGGTGATAGTGATGCTGGTGTTTTTGTTATAGGATTAATAGTTGGAGCTGCAATCGCTCACAATTTTGCGCTTGCAAGTTCACCTGCAGGAATTGGTGCAAACGCTCCATTTATGGTTTTCGCTGGACTTATTTTTTGTCTTGTTTTAGGTTTCTTTGCAAAGGAGAGAAGGTAAAATGCAAACTTTAGATGTTAGAGGGTACTCTTGCCCTACTCCAGTTTTGGAAGTTAAAAAAGAGTTAGATAAAAAACCAAATGAGTTAAAAGTTTTAGCAGATTGTGGAACTGCTACGGAAAATATCACAAGATTTGCCACAAATGCTGGATACAAGGTTGCAACTAAAGAGCTTGCTGATGAAAGCATGGAGTTTGTTTTAACAAAATAATGATTTATTTAGACAACGCAGCAACCTCATTTCCAAAACCAGAGTGTGTAACAAAGGCTGTTACACACTTTTTAATTAACATTGGGGCAAATCCTGGCAGAAGCGCAAATACTCTCTCCATAAAAAGTGCTGGTATTTTGTATGAGACAAGAAAAAAGCTTACAAAGTTTATAAATGGTGAAGATATATTTAGAACTATTTTTACTTTAAATGCCACAAGCGCGATTAACACTTGCCTTTATGGGATTTTAAATGAAAATGATACTGTTTTGATAACCTCACTTGAACACAACGCCATAATTCGCCCATTAAATGAACTTAAAAAGCAAAAAAATATCAACATAAAAATCATAAAAGCTTCTCAAAATTCAAAGATTGATTTAGATGAGATGAGAGAGATGGCAAAGGGTGTTAAACTCATTAGTTGTGTACATGTAAATAATGTAACGGGAGCTATTTTACCAATATTGGAAATTTCAAAGATAGCAAAAGAAAATGGTGCTCTTTTTTTAGTTGATGCATCGCAAAGTGTTGGGCTTTTAGATATCGATATGCAAAAGCTTAGCATTGACTTTTTGTGTGCATCGGCTCATAAACATCTTTATGCTCCTATGGGGCTTGGTTTTTTCTCATTTTCAAAAAATATAGATATAAAAAATTTTCGTTCATTTTATCAAGGAGGAACTGGAAGTAAAAGCGAAGAGATAATCCAGCCAGAACTTTTACCTGATAAATATGAGAGTGGAACTATAAATATGCCTGCCATTGCTGGACTTTTGAAAAGTTTAGAATGGATAGAAGAAAAAGGTGTAAAAGATCTATACAATCATGAAATGACTTTGAGAGATTTACTTCTTTTTGAATTAAAAAAGAGTTTATATGTAAAGGTTTGCGAAGTTTATGAGGGTTATAAAACAACTGGCATTTTGTCATTTTACACAGAAAATAAAAAGATATCTGAGGTTGCAAAAAAACTAAATGATTTTGAAGTTTTATGTAGAGTCGGACTTCACTGCTCACCTTTAACTCATGAAAGTATTAAAACCTTAAAACATGGTGGAACCATAAGACTAGCTCCTAGTTTTTTTACCTCAAAAGATGAGATAATAAAAGCTGCAAAAATCATAAAAGAGATAGTAGATGCATAAAGGATATATCTTGGTTTACACAACATCTTCTGCATTTTTTTGTGAAGATTTACTCAAAAATAAAAAACATATAGATATAAAGCTTGTTCCAACCCCAAGAGAGTTTTCAAGCGATTGTGGAATTTCGGTATATTTTGAGTGTAAAGACATAGAAAAACTAACTAAAATCTTAAATGATGAAAATGTAGAGTTTGAGCTAAAACTCTTGTAAGTATTTACATGTAAACTTTGTTATAATCACCTTTTTAAAGAGAGGTTTTTAGCTATGAAAATGAGAGTGATTGGTTTTGTTTTTCTTCTTATAACGCTTGGATTATGTGCAGCAACTTTTCACCAATACACAACTTCAAAAGATTTTTTAGACAATGGATTAAGAGCGGTTGGAACTGTTGAGGGTTATGAAACTAGAACTTCAAAAGATAGCGATGGCAAAAGTTCGACCTATTATCATCCTGTAGTTTCATTTACAGATAAAAGTGGTGAAATCGTGCTTTTTACTTCAAGTCTTGGTACAGGAAGCAGAAGTTATGCTATCAACGAAAAGATAGAAGTTTTATATCATGAAGCAAATCCAGAAAATGCAACTATAAACAGTTTTTTATCTCTTTGGTTTAGCACAATAATTTTGGGCATTTTCTCTGTAATATTTTTAATTATCAGCTTTTTTATAATTAAATTATCTTACAAACAAAAGAAAAATGAGATAAATAATGAAGTAAAAAATATAAAAAATATAAAAAAAATAGACAATATAGATAATGCAAAAACTACCAATATTTTTGTTGATAAAGATAGCGATGATCCACGAAGATTGATGCCAAAATAAGTTTTAAAAATTAAACCCTGCTTTTATCAACAAATCGATATAATCAAATTTTAAAGCAAAATCTTATATAGGACAAATTATGCAAATACGAATTTACTATGAAGATACCGATGTTGGCGGAATTGTTTATCATTCAAACTATATAAACTATTGTGAACGTGCAAGAAGCGAAGCCTTTTTTCAAGCTGGAAAAAAACTCGGGAGTAATAACGTACATTTTGTTGTAAAAAAAATAGAAGCTAGTTACATAAAGCCAGCCGTTTTAGGTGATTTATTGGATGTTAAAACTTCACTTATTGAGCTTAAAAATGCTTCAGTTTATGTCTTGCAAGAGATTTTTAGAGGTGAAACTAAACTTTTTGAGGCAAAGATTCTTCTAGCAAATGTGAAAGATGGAAAACCAACGAAGATGAGTGAAGATGATAAGGAATTTTTTATAAATAAACTTAAATAATACTTACATGTAAAGAAAAATCTTTACATGTAAACTGTTTTTACTTCTCTTTTGCCTCTTTTGCCTCTTTTGCGTATTTTACGCCTAGAGCATAAGCTTTTCTGTTTGCCTCTTTAACTTTTTCTGGAACTTTAGAGAGCATAACCTCTTCAACAACCTTTGAATCTATCACTTTTGTCATCTCTATGGTCACACCAAGTGCAACTACTGATTGAGTTATAACATTTCCAACCTCTTCTTTTGCTATAGTGATTATAGGTATTTCATAAATTTTCCATTTTTGCTTATCTTCTGGTGTTGGAGTTACAAGATTTGGTTCAACGACGATGATACCACCCTCTTTCACTCCACTTTTAAAAAGATTGTAGCCAACTTGTGCAGTTGCTAGCATAAACTCTATCTCGCCCTCATTTGCATATTGGTATAAAATCTCTTTATCGCTTAGTACGATATCAACCTTTGTTGGACCACCTCTTACTTGAGATGTATAAGTTGATGCTTTTATACCGTATCCGCCTGCAACTATTTTTGCTTCTGCTAAAATCTCTCCAGCTAAGATAACTCCCTGCCCACCAACTCCGGTAAATCTTAATTCTCTATCCATCGCTAGGCTCCTTAAAGCTTTACTTTTGTATTGTTTTGGGCAGCTTCTATAACTTTGTCGTAAGCCTTGCAATACTCTAATTTATCTTTTTCTTGTTTTAAAATACCTGTTGGAAATTTACCACTTTTCTCTTCATCACTTAATAGGTCGTACTTATTTTTTGAGACTATTCTCTTATCTATCCAATCTAAACATTGAACAGCTTCGCCCATTTTGTTTTTTCTGCCAAGATTTATATGACAATTTGAGAAGATGTCAAAAAATGAATATCCTTCGTGCTGAAATCCTTCTACAAAAACCTTTTCAAGTCTTTTTGGATCAAGCACACTCTCTCTTGCTATAAATGTTGCTCCTGCAGCATCAGCTAGTTTTACTGCATCAAAATTTGGATCGATATTTCCGTATTGAGCTGTAACCGTCCACATTCCTTGTGGTGTAGTTGGGGATGTTTGTGAATTTGTTAAACCATATATAAAGTTATTAATCAAGACATGATTTAAATCTATATTTCTTCTACAGCCATGAATTGTATGATTTCCACCGATTGCTAGTCCATCGCCATCACCAGTTACAACAACAACATGTTTTGAAGGGTTTGCTAGCTTTATGCCAGTTGCATAAGCTATCGCACGACCATGAGTTGTGTGAACCGTGTTACAGTTAACGTATGAGCTAAATCTTCCACTACAACCAATACCTGAAACAACACAAACATCATTCATATCCCAGCCAATTTTTTCAATGGCACGTATAACAGCCTTTAAGATTACTCCATCGCCACAACCCCAACACCAAAGAGTTGGCATTTTATCAGTTCTTAAATATGCATCATAATTAAACGCCATTATCTTATCTCCTTGATTTTACTTATTATTTCTTTTGGAGCAAGTGGTCTGCCATTTGCTTTTAATAATTTATCAAAATCTCTTTTCATGCATCTTTCAATCTCGCCTGAGTATTGACCCATGTTTAGCTCAGCAACTAAAATCTTTTTAAATTTTTTACCTAATTCGAAAAGTTTTTTCTCAGGACTTGGCCAAATTGTTTTTGGTCTAAAAAGTCCAACTTTGACACCCTCTTCTCTTAGTTTCAATATAGCCTCTTTTGTACTTCTTGCAACACTTCCATAAGCTATGATTAAAATCTCTGCATCATCAAGCATAAACTCTTCAAACTCAACTATATCATTTTCATTTGCTTTTATTTTATTTAAAAGCCTCTCAGTATTGTATTGACAGATCCCAGCATCTTCGGTTGGAAAGCCTGTTGGTCCGTGATGAAGCCCTGTTATGTGGTATTTATAACCTTTAAAAAAAGGATTTAGTATAGCTGGCTCATCACAAGCTGCTTCATAAGGTTTATAATCCTTTGGATCACCTGTAAATTCTTTTCTTTTATATATATTTTTTTTAACATCGTCTAAATCTGGAAGAGTAGCTTTTCCGTACATATGTCCAACTGTTTCATCTAGTAAAAGAAAAACTGGGGTCATATATTTGTTTGCCAAGTTAAACGCTCTAACAGTTAAAGTATAGGCTTCTTCTAAACTCTCAGGGCACAAAGCAACAGATGCAAAATCACCATGAGTAGGTGCTTTTGCTTGGTTTATGTCGCCTTGGGCTACTCTTGTTGGAAGTCCAGTTGAAGGACCACCTCTCATAACGTTTACGATAACAAGAGGAACTTCAGCTATAAAGCTCAAACCTATCTGTTCTGATTTTAGTGAAATTCCAGGACCAGAACTTGCAGTCATAGCTTTTGCACCACTCATAGATGCTCCAAGAGCTACACTTATGCCTGCTATTTCATCTTCCATCTGTATAAATTTACCACCAACTTGAGGTAGTAAAACACTCATCTCATGTGCAACCTCACTTGAAGGAGTAATTGGGTATCCACCAAAAAAATTACATCCACAATCGATGGCAGCATGAGCACACAATTCATTGCCGCTTGAAATTATTTCTCTCGCCATTATGCACCTAATTTCTCAAATTTATTTTCTTTAATTGCTAAAGCTCTTGCTTTTGACTCATCTGTTAATTTTGCAAATTTTATATCATTTGAACGTTCAGTCACATATATAGCAAAATCTGGACAGTGAAGTTCACAGTCTCTGCACCCAATACAGGATTCAGGAGCAACAACTTCTATGGTTAATCCTAGAGTTGATTGTACATTTTGAACCATAGCTATCGTTCCAGATGGGCAAAGACTAACACAGATACTACAAGCTTTACATCTTGAAGTATCAACCCAAACTAATGTTTTACTTGTTGGAGGAGTTATAAAACTCATGAAATATCCCCTTTATTTTTTAAAACTTCTGTAACTTTTTTTCCGATTTCTGCTGGAGTTTTTGCAACAGCTACGCCAGCTTTTTCTAATGCTTCCATCTTTTCAGTTGCTGTACCTTTTCCACCAGATATGATGGCACCCGCATGCCCCATTCTTTTTCCTGTTGGTGCAGTATTTCCAGCAATAAATGCAACAACTGGCTTGGTGACATATTTTTTTATATACTCAGCAGCCTCAATCTCTAACGTTCCACCAATTTCTCCGATTAGAACAATAGCTGTTGTATCTTTATCTTTTTCAAACATATCAAGCAACTCTTTGTAGTTAAGTCCTATGATTGGATCTCCGCCAATGCCAACTGCTGTTGATATGCCAAAACCCTCTTGTACTACCTGGTTTGAAGCTTCATAAGTTAATGTACCAGATTTTGATATTAATCCAATATTTCCTTTTTTAAATACAAATCCGGGCATGATACCTATCTTACACTCTTCACTTGTAATAATTCCAGGACAATTTGGACCTATAATCTTCATACCTTTTTTTGATGAGTATGTTTTTGCAAGCATCATATCTTTAACAGGAGTTCCCTCTGTGATAACCACAACAAGTTCAATACCAGCATTTGCAGATTCTATAATGGCATCAGCAACTGCAAGTGGTGGAACAAAAATCATACTTACATTTGCACCAGTTGCACTTTTAGCTTCTGTAACTGTGTTAAAAACTGGCTTGCCAAGGTGTATTTGTCCACCTTTTCCAGGAGTTACTCCACCAACTATCTTAGTTCCATACGCCAAGCACTGTTCAGAGTGAAATGTTCCTTCCTTACCTGTGAAGCCTTGGACTATAACTTTTGTCTCTTTGTTTACCAAGATACTCATTACTTCACTCCTTTTGTTGCATTTACTGCTTTTTTTGCACCATCGCTAAGACCAAAAGCAGTTATAATGTTTGGAATTTTACTTTTTTCAAGCAGTAAAGATGCCTCTTTGGCGTTTGTGCAATCAAGTCTTACTATGATTGGTACTTCAATATTTGTTAGTTTTGCTGCTTCAATGATTCCATTTGCAACACTGTCACATCTTACTATTCCACCAAATATATTTATAAATATTTATTTTACATTTTTATATTCTAAGATTATTTCAAAGCCCTTTGCAACAGTTTCAGCACTCGCATTTCCACCTACATCTAAAAAGTTTGCAGGCTCGCCGCCTTCATACTTTATAATATCCATCGTAGCCATGGCAAGTCCTGCGCCATTTACCATACAGCCAACATTTCCATCAAGTTTTATATATGAAAGGTCAAATTGCTTTGCTTTTAATTCACTTTCATCTTCTTCGCTTATGTCTCTTAATGTATCTATATCTCTGTGACGAATAAGAGCATTATCATCAAAACTTATCTTTGCATCGAGTGCTAAAAAGTTATCATCCTCTGTTAAAACTAATGGATTAATCTCTACCATTTGTGCGTCTGTATCGTTATACGCTTTATATAAGGCAGACAGAAATTTTATAAATTTTTTTGCTTGGTCGTTTGTTAGCCCAAGAGGATAAGCTATTCTATTTCCATGAAAACTTCTAAAACCAATCAATGGATCAATATATACTTTAATGATTTTTTCTGGGTTTTTTTCTGCTACATCTTCGATTGCCATGCCACCCTCGCTTGAAGCTATGATAACTGGCATTTCACGACCCCTATCAAGAACAATAGATAGATAAAACTCTTTTTTTATCTTCACGCCCTCTTCGATATAAATCTTATGAACCTCTTTTCCTTCGCTTCCAGTTTGTTTGGTTACTAGCTTCATTCCAAGTATTTTACTTGATAGTGTTTTTACCTCTTCTATGCTTTTTGCAACCTTTACTCCGCCACCAAGTCCACGTCCACCTGCATGAATTTGGGCTTTAACAACCCAGATATTTCCACCTAAACTTTTAGCGTTTTGTACTGCCTCATCAACACTAAATGCTACATTTCCATTTGGAGTTGGAACTCCAAAGTTTTTCAATATCTCTTTTGCCTGATATTCATGTATGTTCATAAAGATGCTCCTTTGGGTAGTTTATTAATACATTGTTTTAGCTATTTCAACCATCTCTTTTAGAGACTTTGCACTATCTTCTAATGCAAGCTGTTCTTTTTCATTTAATGGTAATTCTACGATTCTTTTAATACCGTTTTTGCCAATTACTATAGGAACTCCAACACAAACATCATTGATTCCATACTCACCTTCAAGTAATACTGAGCAAGAATGCAGAGTTTTTGTATCTTTTAAGATGGCTTCTATGAGTACACAAATACTAGAAGCTGGAGCATAATAAGCTGAGGTTCCTAATTTTTCAACGATTAAAGCACCACCATTTTTTGTGTTGTAGCATATCTCTTCACACTCTTTTTCGTTTAAAATAGTATTGATGCCAATACCAGCAACAGATGAAAATCTTGTAAGAGGTAGCATTTTTTCACCGTGTGCGCCTATAACCATTGAGTTTACCTGTCCATATCCATATTGCAATTTTTCAACTATATAATTTGACATTCTTGCGCTATCTAGTATTCCACCCATGCCAATTACTTTGCTTTTATCAAAACCACTAACCTTTAGAGCAACATAAGTTAATATATCAAGTGGATTTGATACAACTACAATTTTTGAATTTGGAGCATACTCTTTTATGTTTTTAGTGACATCTTTCATAATGTCTATATTTATTTGAAGTAAATCTTCTCTGCTCATACCAGGTTTTCTTGGGCTTCCAGCAGTTATAACGACAACATCGCTATTTTTGATTTGTGAATAATCACCAGTAGATTTGATTTGTGTTGCCATATTGAGTGATGCGGCAGATTGCATTATATCTGTTGCCTTACCAGATGAAATTTCATATTTTTTATCAATAAGAACTATTTGTGAGCAGATATTTCTAAGACTAAGTAGATAACAAGTTGCCGAGCCGACATTTCCAACGCCAATTATAGATACTTTCATTTTTTACTCCTAGTTTATAGCATCGATGATTTCATTAAAAGTTTTATTTGGTCTCATAGCCTTCTCTAAAACTTCATCACTTGGGTTATAATAACCCTTTATATCTAACTTTACCCCTTGATTTTCTAAAAGTGAACTACTTATCATCTCTTCATTTTTACTTAGTTTTTCATATACTGGTTTGAACTTTTCTTCTAAAACTAAATCATCTTTTTGACTTGATAACTCTTTTGCCCAGTATAGTGATAAGTAAAAATGGCTACCACGATTGTCTATCTCTTTTGCTTTTTGTTTTGGAGATTTGTTGTTTAATAAAACATTTTCTATAGCCTTATCTAGTGTTTTTGATAAAACTAAAGCTTTTTTGTTGTTTTCAGATATACCTATAAACTCTAAAGATGAAAATACAGCTAAAAATTCGCCAAGAGAGTCCCATCTCAAATGGTTCTCATTTACAAATTGCTCAACTTGTTTTGGAGCGCTTCCGCCAGCTCCTGTTTCAAATAATCCTCCGCCACTCATAAGTGGAACGATTGAGAGCATTTTTGCACTTGTTCCAAGTTCTATGATTGGGAAAAGGTCAGTTAAATAGTCTCTTAAAACATTTCCAGTAACTGATATGGTATCCTTTCCTTCTCTCATTCTTTTTAATGAAAGTTTTGTCGCTTCAATTGGTGATAAAATCTTGATATCAAGACCACTTAAATCATAATCTTTCAAATTTTCTTCAACTTTTTTTATTATGGCTCTATCGTGAGCTCTTTTATTATCTAGCCAAAAGATAGCTGGTAAGTTTCTATTTTTAGCACTATTTACCGCAAGTTTTATCCAATCTTTTACGACATCATCTTTAACTTGACACATTCTGAAAATATCGCCATTTTCTACTTCAACTTCAAATATAGTATTGTTTGAAGTATCTTTTACTACAAACTTACCATCCCCACTTGCCATAAATGTTTTATCATGAGAACCATACTCTTCAGCTTTTTTTGCCATCAAACCAATGTTTGAAACGCTTCCGATTATGGAAGGATTTAATGCGCCATTTAATTTGCAATCTTCGATAACGACTTGATAAATTCCAGCATAACTTCTATCTGGAATAAGAGCATTTGTATCTCTTGTTTTGCCATCTTTATCCCATAACTTTCCACCATTTCTAATCATAGCAGGCATAGAAGCATCAACTATAACATCGTTTGGAACGTGAAGATTTGTAACTCCTTTGTCTGAATCAACCATAGATAAATCAGGATTTTTTGTATAAATAGCTTTTATATCATTTAAAATCTCTTCTTGTTTTTCTTTGCTTAAAGACGCAATCTTTACATGTAAATCCCCAAGTCCGTTATTTGGGTTATATCCAATCTCTAAAAATGTTTTTTGATGTTTTTTAAATAACTCGTCAAAATAGACTTCAACTGCAGTACCAAATATAACAGGGTCAGACACTTTCATCATCGTAGCTTTTAGGTGAAGAGATAAAAGTGTGTTATCTTTTTTTGTGTTTTCAAGCTCTTTTTTAATAAAGCTTTTTAATTTTTTAACGCTAAGATAAGTGCAGTCAACAATCTCATCTTTTAAAATAACAAGATTTTCTTTTAATACTTTCGTTTTACCATCTTTACATGTAAAAGAAATTGTGAATTTTGTATCGGCTTTTGCTAAATAAGATTGTTCATTTTCATAAAAATCTCCTTCACTCATGGAGCTAACTCTTGTCTTTGAATCCTTGTTCCACTCTCCCATTTTATGTGGGTTATTTTTTGCATAATTTTTAACAGCTTTTGCGGCACGTCTGTCTGAATTTCCCTCTCTTAAAACAGGATTTACGGCTGAGCCTAAAACCTTGGAGTATTTCTCTTTTATGGTTTTTTCATTTTCATTTTTTGGTTCATCAATAAAATCTGGAACATCAAAACCTTGAAGTTGCAACTCTTTAATCGCAGACTTTAATTGGACTATAGAAGCTGAAATATTTGGCAATTTTATGATATTTGCATCTTTTTTGTGTGTTAAATCACCTAAAAATTTTAAATCATCTGGATAGTTACAAAAAGTAGCTAATATTCTTCCGCTAAGTGATAAATCTTTCATCTCAAAATTTATATTTGCACTTCTAGTAAACGCTTTAAAAATTGGGAAAAGTGAATAAGTAGCGATAAGTGGGGATTCGTCTGTCTTTGTGTAATAGATTGTAGCCATAATTTTCCTTTAAAGTTTAGTTATATTATCATCTTAAAAATAAACGCAAATTTGAAAAATAAAGTATCTTCATTGTTTAAAGTTTTTTATATGTTCCTCATATGTTTTAGTAAATGCATGCTCGCCATTTTTAACTCTAACAAAATATAAAAAATCTGTTTTTGCTGGTCTAACTGCTGCAAAAATAGCATTTTTACTAACAGCACAAACAGGACTTGTTGGGATTCCTTCATGCATGTAAGTGTTATATTTGCTTAAATCTTCTTTTATCATCTTTGGTGTAACTTTTACGTGTGAATATTTTCCATAATTTAGCGTTCCATCCATTTGAAGCTTCATGCCTTTATCTAATCTATTGTAAATTACTGAGCTGACAAGAGGCATTTCAGAATTGTTTGCAGCCTCTTTTTGTATGATTGAAGCTATTATCAAGTATCTCTCCCACTCTTTTTTGTCATATCTTCCAAGCAGTTCAAAAGATAAATCTTCGTGCATTTTTTGCGCTTTTTTATTTAAATATAAAATCAAATTTTTTTCATCCATGCCAATTGGTATGCTATAACTCTCTGGTATAAACCAGCCATCTTCAAGCGAAACATAAAGATTATAATACTTTTCTAAAAGCTCAAAAGATAGATTTAGATTTTGTGATAAGTCTTGTAAAAATATGTAGTTGGTTTCACCAGGAATCAAAGTAATACTTTGCATAGCAGCTTTTGCGTGCGAGAGGTTGTAGAGATAATCACCCTTACTTAAAACTTCACTCTTCATATCTATAAAACCTGATTGTGGTGAGCCTATAAGTTTAAGTAATTGAGTATCGATACTTGGCGATATCTTCACATTTTGTTCATTAAGATATGATATAATTTTGGTTATTGAGCCCTCGGGAATTAGTAAAATTTTATCTGTTTTTATGGGCTTTGCTAAATAAACAATAAGTGAAATAAACATGATTAACATAATATCAAAAATAATAAAAAAGATTTGGATTCCAATTTTTCTTCTGGTCATTATATTAATTGCTCTACTGCTTACACTGTACCACGGTATAAGGCTTGAGAGTCTTACTTTCCCTAACGTAAAAATTTCTGAATTATATATTAAATTAGATAAAAAACTCTTTGTGGAAATCAAAGATATAAATATTTCTAAATCCTCAAGCAGTGATGATAAAAGCAGTCTTGACTCACTTGATAGTATTTTAAACTCTATACCTATGATGAATCTCTTCTTTGATACTATTGATTTGCAAAATATCTCATATGAAGATGAAACTATAAAGGCTTTGTATAAGGATGATAGTATATTTGTTGATAGCAAATATTTAACGCTAAAAACTAGAATAGTATCTTACAAAAATAGACATGTTGTGCTTGGTATTGATGAGTTAATACTAAAAGATTACAAAGCAAATCTAAATGGAACGCTAGATGCTGATTTAGCAAATGATATTTATAGTACAAATATAGACTTTGGGCTTTATGGTATCAATGGAAATGCCAGTGTTACATCTGATGGAAGATTTGTAAACTTTGAAGTATCTACAAACAAAGTAAATTCAATAGATGATTTTATGGATAATTTGCGTTTACATGTAAACTTAAGTGAAGAGACTGCAAACTGGATATATAAAGACATAAAAGCATCTTCTTATCAGATAATCTCTCTAAATGGAAAAGTGGATACTTATAAAAACAGTGTTGATTTATTGGAAATAGGCGGGAAAGCTATAGCAAAAGATGTAAATGTTACATTTGATAAATCTCTTCCAGCAGCTACTATAGAACTTGTTGATATAGATTTTAGAGATGGTGGACTATTTTTTAACCCAACAAATACCACTTATGATGGAATCGTAGTAAACAATGCTAGTGTTGCTATAGAAAATTTGATAGCAAACAACAAAGATATAACTATCGGTATAAATATAGCTACAACAAATGCAAAACTAGATAAAAAAATACACAATATTTTAACTGCTTTTAACGTAACCGTTCCAGTTTATCAACTCTCAGGCAATACAGATGCAAATTTAACTCTTCTTATAACACCTGAGCCATTTGCTTTAGATATAAATGGATTATTTAAAGTAACAAATGCAAATATCACTAGAGCAAACGTATCTATGTATACGCCAATAGCAAATGTTAAACTAAATAATACAAATATCACCATAAACGATTCAACTCTTGTTATGAAGCCAATTTTCAACATAACAGCGGATACCTTTTTGGATATTGAAAAGCAAGTTATGTACTCAAATGCAACTATAAACTCTTTTAAAGTTGAAGCTGGCAA
>JBKECC010000117.1:0-12059 GCA_047974135.1 Campylobacteraceae bacterium
TTTAACGGTGCAGCTATGAGTCTTGGCTCAATCTCTCCTGAAGCTCACGAGTCTATTGCTCTTGCTATGAACAAACTTGGCGGTATGTCAAACTCTGGTGAAGGTGGTGAATCTCCTTCAAGATTAAAAGGTGATAAAAATTCTAAAATCAAACAAGTTGCATCTGGACGTTTTGGCGTAACACCTGAATATTTAAGAAGTGCAAGTGAGATTCAAATCAAGGTAGCTCAAGGTGCAAAACCAGGCGAAGGCGGACAGTTGCCAGGACATAAAGTAACTCCACTTATTGCAAGTTTAAGATATACAATCCCAGGAGTTACACTTATCTCCCCTCCCCCACATCACGACATCTACTCAATTGAGGATTTAGCACAACTTATTTACGACTTAAAGCAAGTAAATCCTGAAGCTATCATAACAGTTAAACTTGTTTCCACTGCTGGAGTTGGAACTATAGCAGCTGGAGTTGCAAAAGCATACGCTGATAAAATTATCATTTCAGGCGGTGATGGTGGAACTGGCGCTGCACCAAACACATCTATAAAATTTGCTGGAAATCCTTGGGAGATTGGACTCTCCGAAGCTCACAATGCTCTTAAATACAACAACTTAAGAGAATTAGTTCACTTGCAAACTGATGGTGGATTAAAAACTGGGCTTGATATAATCAAAGCAGCACTTTTGGGAGCTGAGAGTTATGCTTTTGGAACACTTGCTCTAAGTATTCTTGGATGTAAAATGCTCAGAGTTTGCCACTTAAATAGATGTTCTGTTGGTGTTGCAACTCAAGACGAAGCTTTACGAAAATATTTCACTGGTGATGTTGATAAACTTGTAAATTACTTTACTCTTTTAGCCCAGGATGTTAGAGAAATTTTAGCAAGCCTTGGTTACTCATCTATCGAAGAGATAGTAGGAAGAAGTGATCTTTTAACGGTAATAGATAATGACTTTGCTAAAAAGTTTGATTTTAGTTCAGTTTTAACAAAAATAGATGGTATTGATACATGTCAAAAACCTTCAAATCCTCCATTTGATGATAACAAATATGAAAAAGAAATACTAAAAGCAGTATATAAAGTTATCGAAAATCCAAATGAGTACATAGTTGTAAACAAAACTATCAAAAATACAAATAGAAGCTTTGGAGCTCTTATAAGTGGAGAGATTGCTAAGTTCTATGGAAACGATGGTATAGCAGACAATAGCATAAAACTAAAATTAAAAGGTGTTGCAGGACAATCTCTTGGTGCGTTTTTAATCAAAGGTGTAACCATCCAACTAAGCGGTATCACAAATGATTATGTTGGTAAAGGCATGAATGGAGGAAAGATAGTCATAACTCCAAAAATCCAAGGTGAAAATTTTTCATGTGCAGGAAACACTTGTCTTTATGGTGCAACTGGCGGACAATTATTTGTAGCAGGAAGTGTTGGTGAGAGATTTAGTGTTAGAAACTCAGGCGCTACTGCTATAGTTGAAGGAACTGGAGACCATGCTTGTGAGTATATGACTGGTGGAGAAGTTGTTATTTTAGGAAATACTGGAGTAAACTTTGGTGCTGGTATGACTGGTGGTGTTGCATTTATCTACGACAAAAACCACAATTTTATAGATAACCTAAACCAAGAGTTAGTAAAGGCTGTTCGTATAGATACTGATGAGATGGATGAAGCAAGACATTTTCTTAAAAAATTAATCCGTGCTCATATAAACGAAACAGACAGCACAAAAGCAAAAGAGATTATAGAAAATTTCAGACATGCAGTTAGGGATTTTTGGATGGTACATCCAAAAGATATGACAAGACTGCCTTTAAGTCCAGGTGAAGGGAACTAATATGCAAAATTTTATAAAATTAAACAGAGTAGAACCAAAAAAAAGATTAGAAAATGAGAGAATTTTTGATTTTAAAGAGATTTACGAAATAAAAACAAGTGATGAAGCAGGTGAACAAGCTAGTAGATGTATTCAATGCGGGGATCCATTTTGCCATAACAAATGCCCACTTCACAATTATATACCTTTTTGGTTAAAACAGATTGCAACAAATAATCTTGAACTTGCTTTTAATCTCTCAAATGAGTCAAATCCATTTCCTGAGATAACTGGACGCGTTTGTCCGCAAGAGAGGCTTTGCGAGGGTGATTGTTCACTAAACGAAGGGCATGGTGCTATAACTATAGGTTCTATTGAAGTTTCAATAAGTGAAAATGGTTTCAAAAAAGGTTTAAAACCAAAATTTAAAGAAAATAAAAATGGAAAAAGTATTGGAGTTATAGGCTCTGGTCCTGCTTCATTGTCTGCTGCTACCTATCTTTTGCGTGCTGGTTTTAAAGTAAACATGTATGAAAGACAAGACCGTGCCGGTGGACTTTTAACTTATGGAATTCCTGGTTTTAAAGTAGAAAAAGATGTAATCCAAAGAAGAGTAAACTGGCTAGTAGAAGCTGGTATGAGTTTACATGTAAACACTGAAGTTGGCAAAGATATATCTTTTAACGAACTTTCAAACTCGAACGATGCCGTATTTATAGGTATTGGAGCAGAAAATAGTAACAAAGCAAACGTTTTAAATGAAAATGCAAAAGGCTCTTTTTTGGCTATCGATTTTCTAAGAAATATCCAAAAGAAAGTCTTCAAAGACAATTACAATAAAATATACGAAGTAAAAGACAAAAATGTAATAGTCATTGGTGGTGGCGACACTGCCATGGACTGTTTGAGAACAGCTATAAGAGAAGGTGCAAAAAATGTAACTTGTCTTTATAGACGAGATAAATATAGTATGCCAGGCTCTAAAAAAGAGTTTAAAAACGCTCTTGAAGAGGGAGCTAACTTTATATATAACTGCGCCTTGAAAGATATAGTTACAAATGATGAAAATGAAGTTATCGCTTTAAATATGCAAAAAACCATGCTTGGAGCCAAAGACGAAAAAGGTAGAAGTAGCATCCAAATAGTAAAAGGAAGTGACTTTAGAGTTGAAGCTGATGTTGTTATTTTCGCACTTGGATTTAGCGCAAATACTCCAGCATTTTTGGCTGAAAATGGCATAGAATTAAATAAATATGGAAATATTTTAACTGACTGCAGTTTTAGAACAAGCAAAAAAGGTGTTTATGCTGGCGGAGATAGCGTAAATGGATCTGATTTAGTTGTAACAGCAGCAGCAGATGGTAAAAATGCAGCATTAGCGATTATAAAAGATATCTTAGAGTAAACATTTTAATTCGTTTTTAAGTATAAAAATAATTATAATTACGTTTTATTTTATATAAAAAGAGGATGTATGACTAGGGATGAAGCTACATTTGAGATGAGATATTACAACGTTTCAGAAGATGATATTGAAGCTATTTTGAATAGTTGTAAACAGAAAAATATCCTACCTCAATTTTTAGATATTGAGCTTGAGAAATTAGGTTATGATAAGTTTTTTTATGCTGAGTATGAGGATGGAATAGATGATGGTTACGCACAAAGCGAAAAGTCATCAAAAAAACATATAGTAGCTGATTAGTTAATAGTGGGCTTCTTTAAAAGTAGCCCCTCTTATGAGAGTTGGAAAAAGATACCCCTGCCCATAATTAACGTCGATATCTAAAACCCCTTGCACGTTTACTACATTTCCCACTTCAAGAAGCGATGAGTTATCGTAAGAATAGACAAAAATATATGAGTTTTTATCATCTGCACTATTATCACTTAACTGAATCCATTGCTTGCCATCTTCTGGGTTTACTCTGATTTTTGTGATTTGTGCTTGAAATTCCACTACTGTTCCGATTAATTCGTCTTTTTGTTTGTTTATCTCTCTAATGCTAATGCAATCTGTTGATTGCTCTAGTTTATCTTCATTGTTAAATTTTGGTTGTTTTCTGTCATCCATAAAGACAAAGTTTTGTGGACCACCAGGACCGTGCGGACCGCCTTTTAGAAACATCTTTTCGTCTCTATCAAACTGTGGTCTTTGGTTGTCAAATCTTCCGATTTGTGGTTCTTGAGCAAAAGAAAAAGTTGAAAAAATACAAATTAAAACGATTCTATTCATAAGCTTCTTCTATAAAAGATATCTTAAAATGTTACCTATAAGTTTTAAATATTATACAAATATTTTTTATTTAAGTAGTTTTTCTTCTTAATATATTTCAAAGTGAGTAATATAGGTATAACCTTGTGTTTACATGTAAAAAAATATCTTTACATGTAAACTTTTTTATTTACAAAGTAACTCTTTTTTTAGCTCTTTGTATGTTTCATCACCCTTTAATTTTTTGGCAAGTTCAAGAGCAAATACAAAAGCTGTTGCAGGTCCACGAGATGTTATGACATTTTTATCAACTACAACATCTTCATTTGGTGTATAACCAGCGTGATTTACAACTTTTTCGAAAGATGGATAGCAAGTGTACTTATCTTTTAAAACCCCAGCCTCGCTTAAAGCCCAAGGTGCCGCACAAATTGCTGTTACATACTTTTTTGCTTTATCCATTTTTTGGATAATCTTTTTGAGTTTTTCGCTCTTTGCTAAATGCTCGGCTCCAGGAAGTCCACCAGGAAGGACAATCATCTCAAAATCATCAGCATTTACATCGTCTAAATGAGTATCTGCAACAACTTATAGAGTGAGCGCCAACTACATTTTTTTTAAAAAGCGCTGCAGTTACAACTTCAACATTTGCACGTCTTAAAACATCTATGATAGTGATAGCCTCAATCTCTTCAAAACCATCTGCTAGAGCAACTAAAACCTTTGGCATATTTGTCTCCTTATATAAAAATCTTTTACATGTAAAAGTATATTTGCTTTAATATAATATTTTTTAATTAAAATAAATTGAAGATATAAAAATTGTATATGTTTTTTGTGAGTTTTAGTAGATGGGCAAATTCATATATTTGCCCATTTACATGTAAGATTATTTTACTTTTTCTAAATATTCGCCACGACTTGTGTCAACTCTTATAGTATCACCTTCTAAGATATGAAAAGGAACTTGAACAACAGCGCCGCTCTCAAGGGTTGCTGGTTTTTTACCACCTTGAGTGTCACCTTTGAAATTTGGTGGAGTTTCTACTATCTTATAAGTCATAGTTTGAGGAATCTCAGCATCAATCGCTTTTCCGTTATGGAAAAGAACATCAACCATCATACCATCAAGCATCCACTTCAATAAATCTTCCATTTGTTCGTGCTCAATCGCTACTTGCTCATAAGTTTCTGTATCCATAAACTGTAAAAAATCGCCATCATCATATAGATATTGCATAGTTTTTTGAACCATATTTGGTTGTTCACATTTATCACCAGCATGGAAAGTTTTCTCTATAACTCTTCCTGTTGTGAAAGATTTTATTTTAACCCTAACAAACGCAGCACCTTTTCCTGGTTTTACGTGTTGATATTCGGTTATTTTATATGGTACGCCATCAAGTTCTATCTTTAAACCTTTTTTTAAATCGCCCATTGAATATGAAGCCATATTCGTCTCCTTAAATATTTACGTACTCTGCCCAAACACAATTTGGCAGATCGTTTAGTTTCTTCATCAAATCATCATTTATATGTTGGTCAACTAAAATCACAGCAAGAGCTAATCCATCTTTACCACGTCCAAGTCTAAAGTCAGCAATGTTGATATTGTTACTTGCAAGCATTGTGCTAATAGCAGCTATTACGCCTGGAACGTCTTTGTTTTTGAAGATAATCATTTTGCCTTTTGGTTTGAAGTCTGTCTTGAAGCCATTTATACTAACAATTCTTTGCTCATCTTCGTTAAATACAGTTCCACTAACTTCTGCAACACCTTTGTCTGTTGAGATTTTGATAGTGATTTTATTGTTATATCCGCTTGAAGGAAGCTTTACAGCTTCTGTTTTAATCTTTTTCTCTTTAGCAACATAACCAGCATTTACGTAGTTTATACTATCCCCTAAAGACTCTTTCAAAGCTCCAACTAAAGCAAAAGTTAAAAGTGAATTTATAAAATCACTTATATTTCCTTCGCCCTCAATCATCACACCCAAAATTGGACGTTTATATATTTGAGCTGCCAAGAAACTTAGTTTTTGAACAAGTTCAATATATGGAACTACAAATTTTGGTAAATCCTCTGTTTTAATAGGAAGATTAAGTGCATTTGGATAACTGATGCCACGAGCAGCAAGTATGGCTTGTTCTGCGGCTTGGATAGCTATCTTTTCTTGTGATTCAAGTGTATTTGCACCAAGGTGAGGAGTTACTGTTATATTGTCTAAATCTAAAAGTGGGTTGCTTGTTGCAGGCTCTTTTGAAAACACGTCAATTCCTGCAAATGCAATCTTTCCGCTTTTCAAATTTTTAAGTAGTGCTTCTTCATTATAAAGTCCACCGCGAGCGCAATTTATAAGTCTAACTCCATCTTTCATCTTAGCAATCTCTGGTTCACCTATCATGTTGATAGTTTCTTTATTTTTTGGAGTATGGATAGTTATAAAATCGCAAGAGAGAATATCATCAAAATTTTCAGTGTAAGTCATACCAAGTTCTGTAACTTTTGTGCTTGGAATATATGGGTCATATGCAACTATATCCATACCAAAAGATTTTGCACGAATTGCTACTCTGCTTCCAATATTACCAAAACCGATAACTCCTAGTTTTTTTCCAAAAAGTTCAATTCCGTACCATTTTTCTCTTTTCCATACTCTATTTAATTTTAAATCATTATGTGCGTATGGAAAACTTCTTGCAGTTCCTAACATGTGAGCCATTGTCATCTCAACTGCTGCTATTGTGTTTGCCGTTGGAACGTTCATAGCAATGATGCCACGCTTACTACATCCGTCCAAATCTACATTGTCAACACCAACACCAGCTCTAACGATTGCACTTAATTTTTTGCCAGCATCTAAAAACTTAGTATCAACATCGGTTGAACTTCTTGTTATAACAACATCCGCATCTTTTACAGCATCACCAATCTTATCTTTAGGAACGCTTACTGCATCAACAACTTCTATGTCTTTTTCGGCCCTTAAAAGCTCAAATCCTTTTTCGTGAATAGCATCACAAACTACAATCTTTTTCTGTTTCATTTGAACTGCCTTTTATGTGAGTATTTTAATAAAAATCATTTACACGTCACGTTTTACATGTAAATATAGATATTTAAAAGAAGAATTCAACACTTCAAAAAAGAAGTGTTGATGTTTTGGTTATTTTAATTGATCTTTTAAAATATCACCAAGTGTCATTTTATCGTCTTTGTTTATCTCATCAAGAGCTTCTCTCTCTTTTTGTTTTGACAATCTTCTAACCGATAAACGAATTCTATTCTTTTTCTCATCGATAAAAGCTATCGCTGATTCAATCTCATCACCAATGCTTAAATCTTCAGCTTTTACACTGCCTAAATCCTCTTTTTTGATTAACGCATCAACGTTATCACTTAATTCTACAAAAATACCAAACTCTTTTATATCTCTAATTTTACCTTTTACAATATCGCCTGTTTTATATTTTTTAGCGTATTTTTGTATTGGGCTTTCTTGAAGCTCTTTTTGAGATAAGGAAACTTTTTCGCTCTCAACGTCTATTTTTATGATTTTAACTTCTACTTTGTCGCCAACTGCGAAGATATCTTTACATTTTACATTTCTATCCCATGAAGAGTCTTCATTGTGTAAAAGTCCTTCTATGCCATCTATTTTTACAAAAGCACCAAAATTTGTTAGTGTTGTAACTTCACCACTTACAACATCTCCAACTTTATATTTTTTCTTAAATTCATCAAATGGTTTAGCAAGTGTATTTTTTAGTGAAACTCTAAGACGTCTATCTTTAATATCAATTTCAATAACTTCTACATTTATCTCTTGTCCCTCTGAGATATAATCTTTTGGATGTTTGATGTTTTTATCCCAAGAAATTTCAGAAATATGTAAAAACCCTTCTACATCATTTCCAAGGTCAACAAAAGCACCATAAGGTTCAATGTTGCTTACAGTTACTTGTATAACGTCTTTTACATCAAGTTCATCTTCAATCTCTTGCCATGGATCACTCATAGCAGCTTTGATTGAAAGTGATAAATGTTTTTTCTCTTTATCATAACTTATAGCTTTAACAGGAACTTCATCACCTTCGTTGTAAAGCGAACTTGGGTTTACTGGTCCTTTGTAACTTATTTCACTATAATGAACAAGACCGTCAATACCGCCAACATCAACAAACATACCATAAGTTGTGATTTTTTTAACGATACCACTTACTACTTCATCTTTGTTCATAATCTCATCAACGATATCTTTTTTTCTTTTTCTTTCATCGTCAAGGATTTTCTTTCTTGAAACAACGATAGATTCTGTCTCTTTATCAACTTTTAAGACTGAAACTTTGATAGTTTTACCAACTAATGCTTGCATATCTTTTACAGCTGTTTGAGAACGTGGTAAGAAAAACTCTACTCCATCACTGTTTTCAGCGATAAGCCCACCTTTGTTTTTTCCAACAACTTTAACGTCAAGTAAAAGTTCACTATCTTCGCTGTATGAGTCAATAAAAGCTTTGATTTTTTCTTTTTTGAGAGCTTTTTTATGAGAAACCATTGGTTTTTCATTTCTAGAGCCAGTTATTACAACTTTGAGAGTATCTCCAACTTTATAAAGCGGGTTACCATTTTTATCTGTAATTTCAGAAGTATATAATCTTCCTTCTGACTTTCTACCTACATCAACCAATGTAACATCATCTTTAATATCGACGATTACGCCATCAATTGCAACTTCTTCACCTGTCTCTTTAAAAGACTCCTCGAGCATAGCAGCAAAATCCATATCCTCTATGAAATCTTGTCCGTCACTCGCATTGTTTTGAACACTATTGTTCACCTCTTTTGCCATCTGTTTCCTTTAATTTTGGTTTGAGCTTTTGTCTTTTTTTGTAGAAAATGGACTAAAAAGCAACATTATACTTTAAAATCCCTTATTTTTTCAATAATTTTTTCAATTATCCAATCAGGCGTCGAAGCACCAGCGGTTATGCCACACAATTTTTTATTTAAAAACCACTCTTTTTTTAACTCTTTTTCGTTTTCTATCAAATAACTATTTTCACAAAACTCTTTTGAAATTGAATAGAGTTGTTTTGTATTCGATGAATTTTTTCCACCAATTACAATCATAACATCAGCTTCTTGCGCTAGTTTATTTGCTGCTTCTTGATTTTCAAATGTTGCGTTGCAGATTGTGTTAAAGATTCTAACTTCTTTGTATTTTGTGATTAGGTAGTTTGAGATTTTTAAAAACTCTTCAACCTTTCTTGTAGTTTGAGAGACAAGTGCTACTTTTTTCCCAAGATTTAACTCTTCTAAATCTTTGACGCTTATAACAACATGGGCTCCATTTACAGCATAACTTTTAACACCTTTTACTTCCGGATGATTTTCATCTCCAAATATAACAACACTATATCCCTCTTTACTCATCTCTTCGCAAATATTTTGTGGTTTTGTAACAAATGGACAGGTTGCATCAATAATTTCTATATTTTTTTCTTTGAGCCATTTCAAGTCTTGTTTTTGAATACCATGAGTTCTGATAATTGCTTTTTGTATATTTTTTACTTCGCTAATTTCATTTAGAGTTTGGACATCAAAGTTATCTTTTAATCTTTGTATCTCTTCATTGTTGTGTATTAAAGGGCCGATAGTTGAAGCACCCTTTGTATTTTCAGCAATTCTTATAGCTCTTTTTACACCAAAACAAAAACCATAATTTTGTGCTAATTTTATCTGCATATTAATCTACTTGCGTAATCCTTTGAAGTATTTCTATAAAATTTGGAAAAGATGTATTTATACAATCAGTGTCGTTTATATTGATATCACAAAGAAGACCAGCTATAGCAAAACTCATGGCGATTCTATGGTCACCAAAACTTGTGATATTCGCACTTTTTAACTCTCCACCCTCTATATCGTAACCATCTGGAACTTCACTTGCATTGATACCACAAAGTTTTAAGTTATTTACAACTGCAGAGATTCTATCACACTCTTTTACTCTTAACTCTTTTGCATTTCTTACTCTGCTTACCCCTTTTGCTGAGGCAAAAGCAATGGAAAGTGCTGGTAATTCATCAATCAGCCAAGGAATTTTTACATCAACATCAACTGCGTTTAACTCATTGTGTTCAACTGTTATATCACCAATGCTTTCGTATTTATTCTCTTTTTCTAAAAAATCTACTATTGCACCCATTTTTGCTAGGATTTTATATGCTTCAACTCTTGTTTTATTTAGAAGAACATTTTTGAGTACAACTTTTGATTTTGGGATAATAGCAGCTGCAACTGCAAAGAAAAAGGCACTTGATGGATCAGCTGGAACTGTTATAGTAAGTGGATCAAGAGCTCTTGTTTGAGGATTTATAACTAGTTTATCTTTTACATGTAAGATAGAAGCTCCCATACCTCTTAGCATAAGTTCTGTGTGATTACGACTAAGTTCAGGTTCTACATACGTACTAACCCCATCGGCATTTAGTGCAGCTAAAATAAGTGCACTTTTTACCTGTGCTGAAGATATTTTACTCTCATAATTAAACGCTTTAAGTTTTGAGCCTTGAATGGTTATGGGCGCGTACTCTCCACCATTTTTGCCATCAATCTTTGCGCCAATATTTCTTAGTGGATTTGTAACTCTTCCCATAGGACGAGAGTTTAAGTATTTATCCCCTTCAAGTACAAAGGTTCCCTCTCTTGAAGCTAAAAAACCCATGAGCATTCTTATAGCTGTACCAGAATTCCCACAATCTAAAACTCCGGTTGGCTCTTCAAGTTTAAAAGGTGGCATTATAAAAATCACGCTATTATTTTTCACAACTCTTGCGCCAAGTGACTCTACAATCTTCAATGTACAAAGAGTATCTTCAGCTTCAAGATAATTTTTTATAGCAGACATTCTATTGCTTAGAAGTGAAAAAATCGCACATCTATGCGAAATTGACTTATCGCTTGCTATATCTTCAATCTCCAAATTAAAAAATGGAGCTCTTTTTACATGTAAACTACTCATCTTATGCTTACTTCCAACTGATTTTTTAGATTTTCAAGTATTTTGTTTATCATAGCATTTATATCTTCATCTTCAAAAGTTTTTGCTTCAGGGATAAAGTTTAGAGTTATAGTAAGGCTCAATTTATCGCCTAATTTTTCATCACTATATGTATCGATTGGGTAAAATTTACTTAACTCTTTTATATTGCAAGATTTGATGCAATCTTCTATCTTTTTATACTCAAGTGTTTTTGGCACTAAAACACTTAAATCTCTTGAAACACTTGGTAATTTTGAGTAAGATGTGAACATTTTTCTCTTATAAACTAATTTTTCAAAGTCTACTTCACAAATGTACGCTCTTGCTAATCCAAAGCTATTGTTTGGGTTTAATCTTCCAATCTCACCTAAAATTTCACCGTTTTGTTCTATCAAACCATACTCATAAGGGCTAAATAATCTATTTTTTGGCGAAGCTTTCACTACTTTAAAATTGCCTATGATTTGTGTTATTTTTGAAGCAAATGAGAAAAAGTCATATTCGCTTGGTTTTCCATGATTTTCTACACTTGGCTCTTCACTAAATCCTGAAGATACAAAGGCAACTTTTAAGCTCTCATTTCTATTTTTATCAAAAACTCTTCCAACTTCAAAAAGGTTTGCACTTTTAAATCCAGCATTTTGATTTTTACTAACAGCATCTAAAAGATTAAGAGCGAGCGTAACCCTTAGAGTGTTAAGCTCTGTTGTTATAGGGTTTAGCAAGTCTTTCTCTTTAGCTATACACTCAAATCCATAACTTTCACTTCTAACTCTATCATCAAAAACATAGTGAACACTCTCAAAATATCCAGCAGCAACTGCTTTGAAACGGTAAAACTTTCTCTTTTCAAAATCAACTAAAGTTTTATTTATTCTAATTTTTTCACTAAAGATAAGTGGCTTTGCTTCTATATTGTCAATACCAACGATTCTTACTATCTCTTCAGCGATATCTTGCATATTTTCAACATCATG
>JBKECC010000136.1:0-3898 GCA_047974135.1 Campylobacteraceae bacterium
TCACCAGCTCTTTCACCGATAAGTAAGTTGTATTTTCTTTTTACATACTCAACTATCGCTGTATCTATCTTATCACCAGCTGTTCTTATGGATTTACTTATAACAAGACCACCAAGAGATATAACACCAATCTCGGTTGTTCCACCACCAATATCAACTATCAAACTTCCCTTTGGTTCTTTTATAGGAAGTCCAGCACCAATAGCTGCTGCCATTGGCTCTTCAATCAAAAACACTTCACGTGCACCTGCACTCATGGCAGATTCACGAACGGCTTTGCGCTCTACTTGAGTTAGCCCAAACGGAACAGATATGATGATTCTTGGTCTTAAGAAGTTTTTTCTTCTATGAGCTTTTTCTATAAAATATCTAATCATCTTTTCAGTCATATCAAAATCTGCAATAACTCCATCTATCATAGGGCTAACTTCTTCAATATCTCCTGGAGTTTTTCCAACCATGTTCTTAGCTTCGTGTCCAACTGCTAAAATCATCTGTTTTCCGTATTTATCGCGTTTTACTGCTACAACTGATGGCTCATTTATGATAATCCCTTTGCCACGAACCAAAACTAAAGTATTTGCTGTTCCAAGGTCAATCCCCATATCGCTTGAGAAAAAACCTATCAATTGATCTAAAATCATCTGTCTGCCTTTTTATGCGCTTTTTTTATTTTTCTTAACAAAAACTGGTTTTTCGCCACTCTTTACAACATCTCCTGTTATCACAACTTCATAACCTTTAAATTCAGGCAATTCAAACATGATATCAGTCATCAAATCTTCCATAATCGTCCTAAGCCCTCTTGCCCCAGTTTTTCTCTTAATAGCAAGTTCGGCGATTCCCTCTAATGCCTCTTTTTCAAAAACAAGTTTAACATCATCTATAGCAAAAAGTTTTTGATACTGTTTCGTAATAGAATTTTTTGGTTCTACTAAAATTTTTATCATATCTTCTTTGGTTATGTTTTTCAAAACTGCATTTACATGTAAACGTCCGATGAGTTCTGGAATCAAACCATAATGAACTAAATCATCAGGCTCTAAATTGTCTAGTATATTTACATCTTCACTTTTGCCACGTTTTTCTTGTCCAAACCCCAAAACATTTTTGCCGATTCTTTGTTTGATTATCTCTTGTAAACCATCGAAAGCTCCACCGCAAACAAAAAGAATGTTTGTTGTGTCTATCTGAATAAACTCTTGATTTGGGTGTTTTCTTCCACCTTTTGGAGGAATGTTTACTACGCTACCTTCTATGATTTTCAAAAGTGCTTGTTGAACACCTTCGCCTGAAACATCTCTTGTAATTGAACGGTTTTCGCTCATGCGAGATATTTTATCTATCTCATCTATAAAAACGATGCCTTGCTCTGTTTTTTGCACATCACCATCTGCTGCTTGAAAAAGTTTTGTTAAAATATTTTCAACATCTTCTCCAACATAACCAGCTTCAGTTAGGCTTGTAGCATCACAAATGGCTATTGGTACGTCTAAAAATTTTGCTAAAGTTTGAGCCATAAGCGTTTTTCCGCTTCCAGTTGGTCCGATGAGCAATATATTTGATTTTGAAATTTCCGTATCATCTTTAAGAGATACATCATGTTGTTTAAAGATTCTCTTGTAATGATTATAAACACCAACAGAAAATACTTTTTTAGCCCTATCTTGTCCTATAACATAATCATCAAGTACTTTTTTCAAATCTTTTGGAGTTAAAAGCTCTTTATTTAAAAACTCTTTTATATTTTCACTTTCAGTGTCCCCAAAAAGAATCTTGTAGGCACCATCAACGCAGTGCTCACAAATATATGCGTGATCGCCTGCTATTAATCTATCTTCTGCACTCTCTTTTGTTCCACAAAAACTGCACTCTTTTATTGACATTTTTTAACTTCTTTCAAATGGTATTCCGCGTTTTGTATCAAGTATAAATTGACAAAAACTCTTTACTTTTTCACTATCCGTACTTTGCAATAACTCTTCAGCACTCTCTTTAATTGGAGCGTTGCTTTTAAAAATCTTTCTATATGCGTCTTGTAAGGCAAGTGTGTCTTCTTTGCTTGCATGACGTCTTAAACCAACCAAGTTTAAGCCTCTTATGTTTGCACGATTTCCCTCAGCCAAGCAGTAAGGTGGCACATCTTGAGAAAGTGCGCTTGCACCCGCTATCATACAACCCTCACCAATTTTTACAAATTGATGAATTGGCGTAAGCCCTCCAACAACAGTTCCACTTCCAATCTCAACATGACCAGCTAGCGTTGCATTGTTTGCTAAAATAATATTATCACGTAAAATACAATCATGAGCAATATGAGCAAAGTTCATAATAAAGCAGTTTTTACCAACCCTGGTTGTAAAATCTCCTTTTGCCGAACCTCCATTTATCGTTACAAACTCTCTTATTGTTGTGCCGTCTCCGATGATTACTTTTGAAATCTCTTCGCCAACTTTAAAAGATACATCTTGAGGATCACCACCAACTATAGAGTAAGAGTAAACTCTAACATCCGAGCCTAAAGTGGTAGCTCCTAGGATTCTTGCGCCTTGCATGATTTCACATCTATCGCCGATTTTACTTTTAGAAGAGATATAAGCATTTGGTCCAATCTTCACATCAGCACCAAGTACTGCTCCGTCTTCGATTATAGCAGTTTTATGAATACTCATGTTATCTATCCACAACCATAGCTTTAAGCTCTGCTTCTGCTACTAGTTTGTCATCAACATAAGCTTTACCGTCTAACACCCAAACGCTTCCTTTGTGTTTTAAAACTTCAAGCTTGTACACAAGTTTATCTCCTGGAGTTACTGGAACACGAAACTTTGCTCTGTCGATACTCATAAAATACACAACTTTATCTTCGCTTTCTTTTTGAGAGTTGCTATCCATACTTTGAAAAGCTAAAACGCCACCAGCTTGTGCCATTCCTTCGATTATCATAACACCTGGATATATTGGGTGAGCTGGAAAATGTCCTTGAAAAATTTGTTCTCCAATTGTTACATTTTTGTAAGCTTCTATGCCTTTTCCAATCTCAAAATTTGTAACTCTATCAATCAGTAAAAATGGAAATCGGTGAGGGAGAATTTTCTGAATTTCAACTACATTTAACATCAACTTAACCTTTAAATAAAAAATCTGACAATTTTATCAAAAAGTTACTAAAACTTCCCTAACATCTTGATAGGTTGATGAATTTATCACGATTTCATACTTTCCTTTTTTTATCTCGTCCAGCACGATAATTGGTGAAAGTGAAAACAGTTCGCCGTCTAGTTTTTCTCTTACATGTAAAGAGGTTTTTATATCAATCGCTTTGAAAATCAATTCTTTTGTGTTTTTATAATTTGTATTTGCAAGAGAGTTAAACATTTTTAATGTCAAAAGAGTGACTTCGTCTTTACATATAAACTCTTGTTTTTCTTCATCGATTGTTAGTTTTGTGAACTCTTTTTTTGGTGATGAGTAAAACAAAATGTAACTTGCAATCGTCTCTTTTTCAAATCTCAGAAGACCATTAAGAAGTCTATAATTTAAAAATCTTTTTCTATTTATCTCAAATGTTTGATTTTTATCTTCACACTCTATAACGCTTTTGTATAACTCTATGCGCTCTTCAACGGAGCCAGGCAATATCTCCCTTCCAACAGGACTCATGAGTTCGTCAAGAAGCCTCTTTTGTGACTCTCTTTGGTTTTTTAGAGCAAACAAACATCCGCAATAATTTTGATGATAAAGTCTATCTTTTTTTGCTAAAGAGAATTGCTCCTGAGTTCCACCACCACTTCTAAAATCAGGCATCAAAACTTTTAAGTCAAACTCTTTTTCTATTTTCTTTGCGGCTATATTTAACTGTTCGTATGATTTTTTTGGACTCATGTAAAGCGTTGTT
>JBKECC010000143.1:0-19297 GCA_047974135.1 Campylobacteraceae bacterium
CTTTAGCAATTAAGCGAGCTTTGATTGGTGAAACACGGATATATTTTAATGTTGCATTACTCATGTTCTATCCTTACTTACCAATTTTCTTTTGTACTGAGCCTTTATGGCCTTTGAACGTTCTTGTTGGAGCAAATTCACCAAGTTTATAACCGATATGGTTTTCAGTTACATACACAGGAATAAAAACTTTGCCATTATGAACATTAAAAGTTAGTCCAATCATGTCAGGCGTAATGGTACTTCTTCTTGACCAAGTTTTAATTTGTTTGTTATCATTAGACGATTTTGCAGTAACTACTTTTTTTGCTAAGTGTGAGTCTACAAAAGGTCCTTTTTTAAGTGATCTTGCCATTTCTATTTACCTTTTTTTCTAGAAATAATCAGTTTGTCGCTCGCTTTTTTCTTACGAGTTTTAGCACCCTTAGTTGGTTTACCCCAAGGAGTTGTTGGATGACGTCCTGAATTCTTTTTACCTTCACCACCACCGTGTGGGTGATCTACTGGGTTCATCGCAGAACCTCTTGTTTGTGGTCTAATACCTCTGTGGCGATTACGTCCTGCTTTACCAATTGTTATATTTGACCAATCTTCATTGCCAATTACACCAACTGTTGCCATGCACTCTGATAATACTTTTCTCATTTCACCACTTGGGAGTCTTACGATTACGTATTTATCTTCTTTACCCATAAGTTGCGCATATCCGCCAGCACTTCTTGCCATTTGACCACCTTTACCAGGTTTAAGTTCAACGTTGTGCAAAATAGTACCTATTGGGATGCTTTTTAATTTCATGGCATTACCAGGTTTAATATCAAGTCCACTTTCAGCAGATGCAACAACATCGCCAACTTTTAGACCTGAAGGTTGTAAAATATAGTTTTTCTCACCATCTGCGTAGCAAATTAGAGCAATTCTACAATTTCTATTTGGGTCATACTCAATAGCTTCAACTTTTGCTGGGATATCAAATTTCTTTCTTTTGAAATCGATAATTCTATATAATTTTTTAGCTCCACCCTCTTTATGTCTTGAAGTTATTCTTCCATAGCCATTTCTACCAGCTGTAACTGGAAGTTTTACTAAAAGTGAAGGTACGCTTGCCTTTGCTGTAATATCTCCTGAGCTTAGCCCTGTCATAAAACGACGAGAAGGAGTATAAGGTTTGTATGTTTTAATCGCCATATTACGCCTCTACATTCTCTAGTTTAGCGCCTTCTGGCAACTTAACATAGAATTTTTTAAAATCATTTCTTTTTCCAATAACACCACGAAATCTCTTAACTTTTCCATCAATTCTAAGAGAATTTACTTTTAATGGAGAAAAACCGAAGTACTCTTTTAAAACTTCTTTTAATCCATTTTTAGTCATTTTTGGTGAAGTTTGGATAACTACAACACCCTCTTCTTGAAGGCTTAAACTTTTTTCAGTATAAAGTATTGCTTTAATATCAGTAATATCTGCCATAATTAGCCCTCTTTTACAATGTTTTCTAACACAGATTTTTCAATAACAACAGCATGGAATGTTGAAATCATATAAGCGTTTAACTCATTTATATCAACTAAATAACTATTGTTAATGTTTCTAAATGCAAGAAAAGTTTTTTCATCAACTAAGTCTTTTACAATCAATGCATCTCTTAGATTCAATGTTTTAAATAGATTTGCAGCATTTTTTGTTTTACCAGAAGCAATCTCAAGTGAATCAACAACATATAGAGCGCCTTTTTTTGCTTTTTCAAACAATGCATACTCTAAAGCTAATCTTTTTTGTTTTTTGTTGATTTTTAACTCAAAATTTCTATTGCCTCTTGGTCCAAATGCTGAACCACCGCCAACCCAAACAGAAGAACGGTTACTACCTGATCTAGCGCCACCTCTGCCTTTTTGACTCCATGGTTTTTTACCACCACCGCTTACGCTTCCTTTATTTTTTGTGCTAGCTACATTTGTACGTAATGCTGCTAAATAAGATTTAGTATATAAATAAAGGTTATGTGAATTAATTTCAGCATAAGCTTCTGGCATTGTAAAATCACCAGATTTTTTCAATTTGTCATCTAGAACAATAGCTTTTACTGTTTCTTTACTCATTTAACAATCCTTACTCTTCCAAATGCACCGTTAGCACCTGAAACTGAACCTTTTACAACTATAACATTGTTTGTTTTGTCAAAAGAAACAAGATCATTTTTTACTGTAACTGTTTCATTACCGTAATGTCCTGCCATCTTTTTACCTTTTTGAACACGACCTGGCCATTCGCGGTTACCAATTGAACCACCGGTTCTATGGAATCTACTACCATGAGCACCTGGACCACCTTGGAAACCATGTCTTTTAATAACGCCAGAAAATCCGCGTCCTTTACTTGTAAAAGTAACTTTTAATGTTTTAGCACTATCTAAACCTGACAAATCAAGATTACCAGCTTCAGTGTTTGCAACCTCACTTAATGTAACAAAACGGTTAAATTCTGCACCTAAGTTATATTTTTTTTGTTGTCCAGCAACAGCTTTGTTCATTTTTTTACCATTACTAAAAGCTACTATTGCTTTTTTATCATCGCTTACTTCGCATACTTTTGTTTCAACAACGCGAAGAAGTGTTACTGGAATACTTGGAGAACTGATTGTTCTGCTCATTCCGATTTTTTCTACGATAAATTCCATCATTTACTCCCTACTTGCCCATCGCTCTAACTTCAACATTAACTTCTGGAGCTAAGTCAAGTTTCATAAGCGAGTCAACTGTGTCTGTTGTAGCGGCAACAATATCAATCATTCTTGTATGTATTCGCATTTCAAATTGTTCGCGTGAATCTTTGTTGATGTGAGGAGATTTAAGCACAGTATAGCGTTTGATTTTTGTAGGCATTGGAATTGGCCCTTTAATCTCAGCACCTGTACGCTTTACAGCTTCAACGATTGAAGCAACTGATCTATCTAAAACCCTATGATCGTAAGCTTTAAGCTTAAGACGTATTTTCTCCATGAGAAACCCCTAAATAAAGAACTTGTCACCACATAGGATGACTTAAAAAGGAACGTGATTGTACATAAAAAAGTTCTCAATGTCAAGAATTTCAGGGGTTTTTGCTATATTTTCTTATGTTTAGTATCCTTTATTTAAGGATAAAAATACTATATTTACATGTAAATTTTGAAAGGAAAACGCTTGGATATTTTAGATATATTATACGACAATCCACCAAAAACAAGATTTTTTATACCAAGAAAAAAGAGTATAGAGACAAAAAAAAACTATTGTTTATGGTCCAAGATTTTCTGGAAAAAGTTCTATCATTATAGATCATCTATCAAATTATAAAAAAGAGGAAGTTTTATATATCGACTTTTCAGACTTTAGAGTTGATGAAAAAAGTGTAAGTTTGGAACTTGAAAACTTTGTAAAAAAAAGAAATGTAAAGCTTTTGATTTTAGAGCATTTTGATTTTCAATGCGAAATTCCACAGGTTGATGAGATAGTTTTAAGCTCTACAAAACCTTTACATGTAAAAGATTTTGATAACGTTTTGATTAACCTTTTAGACTTTGAAGAGTTTATAGCTTTTGAGCGTAAAAATGCTGACGCAGAACAACTTTTCAATATATATGCGAATGTTGGGACGTATCCTTCTATCGTTCAAGGAAGCGAGGAGGCAAAATATAGAAATTTGCAAATGATGATAAACTCATCACATTTTAGTATTGCAAGTATAGAGATACTTAAAGAGTTGGCAAACTTTCAAGCTTCAAAAGTTAGTATTTTGCAAATTTATGAACTTTTAAAATACAAGATAAAACTCTCAAAAGATACACTTTACGCTGAGTTTGAAGCTTTAAGGGATAATGGTTTAATATATATGTTAGAGAATTTTGAAAAGCCAAAATCTTCTAAAAAACTCTATTTTGTCGATTTTGCACTCAAAAATGCACTTACTTTTAAAAAGGATTTTATAAAAAGATTTGAAAATATAGTCTTTTGTGAACTTTTAAAAAAAGAGTGGGATTTTTACTTTACAAGCAATATAGATTTTTATGTGCCAAGTGAAAATTTAGCGATTTTATGCATTCCATTTTTGCCTCCAGAGCTCATCAAAAGACGCTTTTTGAAGATTTTAAAAGAGTTAAATTCTTTACATGTAAAAGAGTTGATAGTTTTAAGTGTTGGAAATGAGGGAAGATACAAAGAAAGTGGCATCACTTGTGAAATCTTACCATTTTGGGAATGGGCACTTAGATAGTTTAATTTTGCGATAAATGTTTACTAATTAATTCCCTTGTATTGTCAATTAAAATCTGTATATCTTTTTTGTCAATTTCATCAAATTTTGCATGCAAGGCATTATTTCTTACATTACTAGAAGCCCTATAATGTTTTGCCTTTAATTGTGAAAAAATACAAAGCTTCACAAGTTCGCTTATATTTTTATCTTTCGTTTCTTCAGTATTCAGATTGTTTACCTTTATTATTTTGTTCAAAGTATCCTCGAAAACAATGCTTGCTAAAATTGACGATTCTATCTTTTTATTATTTTTTAAAAATTCTTGTGCATTATCTAAAAAATTATCATAACTTATGGCTATTATTTCATTCTCAAGATTTACAATTTTATTATTATATTCTTTTAAAAATGATGATATTGTTCCTAAAATTTTTTTAACTATATGACATGCAATACAATCGTCTCCTTTTTCATTCATCTTATAGTTGCAAAGCTCATTGATAGTTTTATAGAAATACGGAAAAATAGTTTTTATTTCATTAGCAACAATTATCACAGAGCACATCCACTCTGAAATTTTATAAGTATACTGTGTCTCAAACCAAAAGCTCTCTTCTCCTGAATTACTCCATTCTTTGCTGGCAATTTTTATATATTGCAAAAAATCATTTCCTTCTGCTTTTAGCTCATGAAGTCTTTTGATAACTTTATCACTCATTGTAGTCCTTTATAAAATTTACTTTAATAAAACTATATGACATATTGCATCTTATACAGTTACTTAAATACAATATATTTAATTTAGTTGCAGTCTGCATGTAAACTTTACCAAAATTAAAAATCTATTTTATATCCAAGAACTTCGTGTGCTATGCAAGTTTGCATAAAGCACTTGGTTCCAAGTCTAAAAAAGGCAAGCAGTTGCCTTTTTTTACGACTCTCATGTAAACTGCAAAAATCTATTTTTTCAGTTTTGCACTTTCTTTGATTATTTCTACAACCCAATTTGCTGTTTCGTATAGATGAGCTTCAAGCAAACACTCTTCTGTTGTATGAACCTTTGTTGTGCCATTTGAGATAACAGCTGTTGGCACTCCGTAACCATTAAAATTGTTTCCGTCACTTCCGCCACCAGTTCCTGTTATATTTACATCTCTAATACCAAGATTTTCCCACGCCTTCTTTGCTATTTGTATAACTTTTGCGTTATTGTCATGTTTATAAGGTTTGTATTTGTGAGTAACTATAACTTCAGCACGTGCTCCAAACTCTTTTGCGGTATTTTCAAAAGTTTCAACTATGTGTTTTGTTTGAGCTTCCATCTTTGCTTGATTTTGACTTCTTGCATCTCCTAAGATTGTAACTAAATCGGGCACAACATTTGTTGCTGTTCCGCCATTAATAACTCCAATGTTTGCTGTCGTTTCGTTATCAACTCTACCTTGTTTTATGCGTGAAAGTGCATGACCTGCAACGATTATAGAGTTGATTCCATTTTCTGGGTCAACACCACCGTGAGCTTTTTTACCATGGATGATAACTTTTATGCCATCTTGTCCTGGTGCAGAATTTATGATTTTACCAGGAGCTCCGCCTGAATCGATGCCATATCCAAAATCAATCTTCATACTTTTTAGCATATCTACATCCATATTTTGCGAACCTCTAAGCCCGCCCTCTTCTGCAACTGTGAAAACTATTACAATTTTTCCATGAGCTATATTTTGCTCTTTTATGGTTTTAATACCTTCAAGTATTGCAGTAACGCCGGCTTTATCATCGCCACCAAGAATAGTATCACCTTTTGAAGTTATAAGCCCGTCTTTTAGCACTGGCTCGATGTTTGCACAAGGTTCAACGCAGTCCATGTGAGAGTTTAACATGATAGTTGGTGCATCTTTTGCATTTCCATCAAAAACGGCAAAGATATTTCCTGTGTTTCCGCCTATTTTTTCGCCAGCATTGTCTTCGTTTATAGAACTTGCTCCAAGCTCTTTTAATCTTTTTTTGAGCAAATCTGCAACTTCTCTTTCATTTAGTGTTGAACATTTAATCTTTATAAGCTCGTAAAATTGCTCTAGCGTTCTTTTTTTATTGATCATAGATATCTCCTAAAATTGGTTATTTTGTTGAAAAGTTCGAAATATTATAGCTAAAATTATTAATTTTAAAGATTAAGAAAATATTAATATTGTTTAAATAATTGTGTTTTTTGTAGCATAAAATAAGTTTACATGTAAAAGCTAGCGTATTATGCATAAATACACAAAGCACTTGGCTCCAAGTCTAAAAGAGAGAGAACAATTTCTCTCTTTTTTAACGGCTCTTATTGATATTTATAGTTTTTGATAGCTTCTGCGATTAGTTCGAGTGGGTGGGCAAACTCTACATCAACCTTTTCTCTATCCATAGCATTTACAAGCTGCATACGACAAGCACTACACTCAGCACTTACTACATCAGCCTTTGTGTTTTCTATCATCTTGGCTTTTGAGATACCAACTGCACTTGAAAATTTGTATTTTTCTGTTTGCATAGTAACCCCACCAAAACCACAGCATTGGTTTGAGTTACTCATCTCAACCAAGTTATAGTTTGCACCAATAAGCGCACGAGGTTCTTTAAAAACCCCCATAACTTTTCTTGCGTGACATGGGTCATGATATGTGATAGTTTTTTCATTTTTCATATCAAAACTTTTTAAATGCTCTAAAAGATTTGTCTCTTTATACAACCAATCAGTTGCAAGATACACTTTTGGAAGTATCTTTTTTATTCTCTCTTGCCACTCTGGTTGGTCTCTCATAAACTTTTCCCAATCCTCTTTTATCATCGCTCCACAAGTTGCTTCAGGAGTTATAATAGCATCAACATCATCTATAAAAGTTTCAAAATATTCAACATTTTTCTTGATTAAACTTTCAACCGTTTTAAAATCCCCCGTAAAAAATGCAGGAGCGCCACAGCACTCTTGCTTTTTTGGTATAAATGCGTTTATTTTAAGTTCAGCCAAAATCTCCATCAAGCTTGAGCCGATTTTTGTGTAGTTGTAATTTGTCAAACAGCCTGCAAAAATTGCTACTGTTTTTGCTTTTTCTTCTTTTGAATTTTTAGTTTTTTCAGGATAACTCTCCATGAAACTTTTAAAGTTTAACTTGAAAAAGACTCGTCTTCCAACAAACGGAAGACTAAATCTCGGCTTTATTGATTGTTTATCTTTTAAATTTTTAAATAACAATGGCGTAAAAACGGAGCCAAGCGCAAACATCCAATCCATAATCAAATGGTGGCGCAAAAGAAAGAAATACGCTCTTTTGTACCAAGCTATACCAAATTTTTTCGCGATATCTCGTCTTACATTTTCGATAGCAAAATCAACTTCCAACTTGTTTGGACAAACGCTAACACAGGTTGTACACAAGAAACACTTCTCAAAGATATCTTTTGCATTTTTATCAAGCTCAAGCTCACCTCTTTGGTAAGCCCCAACTAAATCCAAAAAACCTCTTGGGCTTGTTACCTCATCTGGATTGATTTGATGGATTGTACAATCTGGTATACACTTTCCACACTTTACACAGGCATCACTTACTTTATTAAAATCATACATCACTTACACCGTCTTACTAAATTGTCTTTTTTCTTCTGGAACTTTTTTGAGATAAGCATCAAAAGGCATCGAAATATTTCTAATGAGTAAAGTACCAGTTTGGCTTACATGTAAAGAGTTTTCATCCAAGCTTACAAGTCCTTCATCTATGAAAGATTTTAATCCATCAACTGCATCTTTAAAATAATCAAAAAAGTCTATACCAAAAGTTTTTTCTATGTTTTTTATATTGAGTTTAAAGTTACTCATAAGTTCCATAATAACCGCTTTTCTTATAACATCATCATTGCTTAAAACAAGTCCTCTATGAACTGGCAAGTAGCCACTATCTATGGCATTTTCATACTCGTTCATCTCTTTATAATTTTGCACATAATGTCTTACACCTTCACCGATACTTGTAAGTCCAATGCCTATCAAGTCTGCTCCGCCTTTAGTGGTATAGCCTTGAAAATTTCTGTGAAGTTCACCTTTTTCAATGGCCAAAAACAGCTCATCTTTAGGTTTTGCGAAGTGATCCATGCCAATCATTTTATAGCCATTTGCACTTAAAAAATCTATAGTATATTTCATAATCTCAAGCTTCTCTTTTGGCAAAGGCAAGGTTGTCTCATCAAACTTTCTCATAGTTTTTTTCATCCAAGGAACATGAGCGTAGTTAAAGATAGCGTATCTATCTACATCAAGTTCTAGTGAGAGTTCAAGCGTCTTTTTAAAAGTTTCTAAACTTTGATAAGGAAGCCCATAAATCAAATCCATATTTATAGAATTTATGCCATATTTTCTAGCTAATTTTACGGCATTATTCGTAACTTCAAAAGGCTGGATACGGTGAATCTCTTTTTGTACTTTTTCATCAAAATCTTGCACACCAAAACTTATGCGGTTAAAACCATTTTTTGTTAAAACGCTCATTTGCTCTTCATCCAAAAATCTTGGATCAATCTCACAGCTTATCTCAGCATCTTTAGAGACATTTGGAAAAACACTCCAAATCGCTTTTATAATCTCATCTAAACTTTTTGCATCAAAAAATGTTGGTGTTCCGCCACCAAAATGAAGTTGTAGAATCTCTCTATTTGTATCTAAATGTTTTTTTAAAATATCAAGCTCTTTTTTTAAGTACTCTATGTATCTTGCTTTTTTATCTTCTTTGCTTGTAAAGACAACGTTACAACCACAGAAATAACAGGCGCTTCTACAAAATGGAAGATGAGTGTATAAAGAGAGTTTTCTGTTTTTATCTTGATTTTTTAAAATCGTCTCATAATCTTTACATGTAAAGCTTTCACTAAACTCTGGAGCTGTTGGATAACTTGTGTACCTTGGTCCTGGTTTTGAGTACTTGGTAAATTGCTCAAAATCTATCATTTAGTTAAGCTCACTATTTAACTTTAACATATTGTCTTGGATAGCGTTTATATCGACAAAAAGTGCTGGATGTTTTTTCTTTATGTCACCAACTAATCTGTCTAAATCTATCTTTATAGCCTTTGCATCTTTACTTTTTTTTGCCATATTTTTTATCTCATCCATAGCAACAACCCAAACATCACCAAAATCAACAGGGAAGTTTTTCCAGATAGTTCTCTCTAGTTTTAAATCAAAATTTTCTTGATTACTATTTTTTAAATTTTCTACCATTTTTGTCAAAGTATCCATAGAAACGAGCGCATGAACTTTCTTTTTTTCATCAATCACAAACCAAGGTTCAGCAGCTTCCCAACTTCCACTTTTTAGACTTACCTGTTTTACATCGGGATTGTCAGTAGTTTCAACTTCTAAAACAGTTTTGCCACTATCAATACCGATTTTTTTTGCAAGATTATCAATTTTATCATAAACGGTAAGTTCGTTTTTTTTCTCCATCAAAATATCTCCGAATTATCTTTTTTTATCCAACCAAACCATCACAGCTTTTTGTACATGTAAACGATTTTCTGCTTCATCAAAAACTTCATCTGCGTGTTTTTCAAACACCGCGTCACTTACTTCGTAATCTCTATAGGCTGGCAAGCAGTGTAAAAACATAGCGTCTTTGGAAGCTAACTTCATCATATTTTCATCAACGATGTAGCCTTTAAAATCTTTTAATCTTTTCTCTTTTTCTGCTTCTTGCCCCATAGAAACCCAAGTATCTGTTGTAACAACATTTGCGCCTTTTATGGCTACTTTTGGATCATCGATTATCACTATCTTTGCACCACTTTTTTTTGCAAACTCTTTGGCATCTTTTAAAACTTGCTCATTTACTTCGTAACCCTTTGGAGTTGCAACTCTAAGTTCAAATCCAAGTTTAGAAGCTAGCATCAACCAAGAGTGAGTTATATTGTTTCCATCGCCAACATAAGCAACGACTAAATCTTTACTATGTCCATGTTCAACGACAGTTAAGTAGTCTGCTAAAATTTGCATAGGATGATACATGTCGCTTAATCCACTTATAACAGGAACGCTTGAGTACTTTGCAAACTCTTCAAGGCGAGCTTGCTCGTAAGTTCTTATCATGACCATATCAACCATACGAGAGAGCACTCTTGCAGTATCTTTGATTGGTTCTCCGCGTCCAAGTTGAGTATCATTTGAGCTTAAAAAAAGAGCTGAACCTCCTAGTTGGTACATACCAACTTCAAAACTCACTCTTGTTCTTGTAGAATTTTTTTCAAAAATCATAGCAAGAGTTTGTTTTTCAAGATAAGGCTTTAGTTTGCCTTTTTTTGTCTTTTTTTTTATCTTTTTTGCTAACTTTAATATATCTAAAATTTCATCTTTGCTGAAATCTTTTAATGTTAAGAAATGTCTCATTTTACACCTTTCTTTGAAAGAAGTTTTGCTATCTCTTTAGCATGATAACTTATGATTATATCAGCACCTGCTCGTTTAAATCCTATCATAGTTTCCATTAAAACTCTATCATAATCAATCACCCCAGCAGCACCTGCTACTTTTAACATTGAGTATTCACCACTCACGTTATAAACACAAAGCGGAAGCGCAGTTGCATTTTTTACCTCTCTTACAATGTCAAGGTAGGCAAGAGCTGGTTTTATCATCAATATATCTGCACCCTCTAATTCATCTTCAACCGATTCTGCAACTGCTTCACGTCTATTTGCTGGATTCATTTGGTAAGTTTTTCTATCCCCAAAGCTTGGAGCGGATTCTGCTACATCACGAAATGGACCATAATACGCGCTTGCAAATTTTGTAGAGTAGCTCATGATAGGCAAGTTTGTAAAGCCTTCATCATCAAGAGCTTCTCTTATAGCACTTATCATGCCATCCATCATCCCACTTGGAGCTATCATATCTGCTCCACTTTTTGCGTGAATAACTGCTTGCTTACCCAAAATTTCTAAAGTTGCGTCGTTATCAACGCTTTCATGTTCTATATCTAAAATTCCACAGTGTCCATGGTCTGTATACTCACAAAAACAAAGATCAGTTACTATCATCATACTTGGATGGACTTTTTTTATCTCTTTTATCGCGCGCGCTATGATTCCATGTTCACAAAGTGCATCGCTACCTATGCTATCTTTAGTTTCTGGGATACCAAAAAGCATGATTGCATTTATGCCTAATTCTTGTAACTCTGTACACTCTTTTATGGCTTCATCGATGCTCATTTGAAAAACGCCTGGCATTGAGTTTATCTCTTTTTTAAAGTTTTTACCATCTTTTATAAATAGTGGATATATAAAGTCACTTACACTAAGTGTTGTCTCGGTTACCAAGTCTCTTATGACTTTGTTCATCCTTAGTCTTCTGAATCTTTTAAACACGTAAAAATCCTTTTGTAAATATTAAAAGTAAAGATTTTATCACAACAAAGATAAAAAAACTTTACATGTAAAGTATATATACAAAAAATATACTTTTTTCTTCGTGTCAAATTTGTGATAATTTTAGAAAAAAGATTTAAGTTGAAAATTAAAGCAAGTTAGAGTAAAATAGTAGGTACTATAATCTTAATAAAAGCATTATAACTAGCTAAAAGAGGTAAAATGAGCGAGGTTTTGATACACCAATTTGACAATTTAAACAATCTTCACATTGGCGTAGATGTAGGTTCTACAACTGTCAAGATTGTTGTGCTTGATGAAAATTATAACTTAATACACGGAGTTTATAAAAGACACAATTCAGAAGTTAGGCAAACTATGATAAATCTAGTGCTTGAACTCCAAAATCAACCTTTTTTTAAACCAGATACAAAAGCAACATTGGCAATCGCAGGAAGCGGTGGTATGGATGTTGCGCTAATCGCCGAAATCCCTTTTGTTCAAGAAGTTATTGCTTGTGCTGGAGCTGTTGAGAAGTTTATACCCCAAACTGATGTCTCAGTTGAGCTTGGTGGCGAAGATGCAAAGATAACATTTTTTACAAATGGCATAGAACAAAGAATGAATGGAAGTTGTGCTGGTGGAACTGGCGCTTTCATCGATCAAATGGCAAGTTTACTAAAAACTGATGCTGCTGGCATAAACGAACTTGCAAAAAATGGAAAAAATATCTACCCGATAGCAGCCCGTTGTGGAGTTTTTGCAAAAACAGATGTTCAGCCACTTCTTAACGAAGGTGTTGATAAGGGAGATATTGCTCTTTCTATATTTCAAGCAGTTGCTCATCAAGCTATAAGTGGGCTTTCATGCGGGCGAAAGATTAAAGGAAAAGTAGTATTTTTAGGTGGTCCTTTAAACTTTTTAAGTGAACTTAAAAAAAGATTTATAAGTATTTTAGAGTTAAACGATGAAGATATAATAAACCCAAAAAATAGTGAACTTTTCGTTGCAATCGGTGCTGCTTTAAATAAAGAAAAAACCTTTCAACTCTGTGAAATTATAGAAAAATTTGAAAAGCTGTCTTCAACATCAAGCGCAACCCTAAACTCTTTAAGACCTCTGTTTTTAGACAAACAAGAAAAAGATGATTTTTTACATAGACACTCTCTTTCAAAGGCAAAAAGAAGAGATTTAGCGTCTTACAGTGGAAATGTATTTTTTGGTATCGATTGTGGCTCAACCACAACAAAAGCTGTTCTTTTAAGTGATGATAGCGAAGTTTTATACGAATTTTACAGTAGCAACGAAGGTGATCCACTTAGGATAGTTAAAAAGATAATCGCTGATGTTTATTCAAAACTTCCTTTACATGTAAACATTACCTCATCTTGTGTTACAGGATATGGCGAAGCGTTAATCAAAGAAGCTTACAAGCTTGATGCTTCAGAAGTTGAAACCATAGCGCACTACAAAGCTGCAAGTTTTTTTAACCCTAAAGTTGATTGTATCGTTGATATTGGCGGACAAGACATGAAGTATGTTCGCATTAAAAACGGAACAATAGACAGCATTTTACTAAATGAAGCTTGTTCATCTGGGTGTGGCTCATTTATAGAGACTTTTGCAAAATCGGTAAGTGTGCCAGTTGCAGAGTTTGCGAAAGTTGCACTAGATTCAGAAGCACCAGCAGACCTTGGTTCACGTTGTACTGTTTTTATGAATTCAAGCGTAAAACAAGCACAAAAAGAGGGAGCTAGCGTTGCTGATATATCTGCTGGGCTCTCTTATGCTGTTATAAAAAATGCACTTATAAAAGTTATAAAACTAAAAAATCCTGAGGATTTAGGCGAACACATCATCGTTCAAGGTGGAACTTTTTATAATGACTCAGTTTTGAGAGCCTTTGAGTTAATCTCAAAAAGAGAGGTTATAAGACCTGATATAGCTGGACTTATGGGAGCTTTTGGGGCTGCTCTTTTAGCAAAAGAGCAATATGAGGGAGAAAATAGCTCAAGTATTTTAGACTTAGCTACCCTGCAAGATTTTTCAGTCAAACACACTATGCTTAGGTGCAACGCTTGCTCTAACTCATGCGCTATGACACTTAACCGTTTTTCTGATGGTAGAAAGTTCATAACAGGAAACAGATGCGAGCGTGGACTTGGCAAAAAAGTAAGTGCAAGCTCAACTTTGCCAAATCTTTATGATTACAAATATGAAAAACTGTTTTCTTACGAGCCTTTAAAAAATGCTCCTCTTGGGAAGATTGGCATTCCTAGAGCTTTAAATATGTATGAAAATTATCCACTTTGGTTTACATTTCTTACAAATCTTGGATTTGAAGTTATCATCTCAGATGAATCTTCAAAAGCACTTTTAGAAAAAGGGTTAGACACTCTTCCTTCTGATTCTATCTGCTATCCTGCAAAATTAGTTCATGGACATATCATAAACTTGATAGAAAAAGGTGTACCTGCTATATTTTATCCTTGCGTAGCGTATGAAGGCAAAGAGTTTAAAGATGCTCACGAGAGTTATAACTGTCCTATTGTTATCTCATATCCAGAGCAAATCAGAAACAATATAGACCTTTTAAAAGAGAAAAACATAAACTACATCCAACCTTTTGTATCCCTAGAAGATAGAGATAGACTAGCTAAAAGATTGGTTGAGGTATTTAAAAAACCTTTCAATCTCTCTTCAAGCACTATAAAAGATGCACTGATAGATGCTTGGGCTGAACAACAAAGTTTCAAACTTGACTTAGCAAACAAAGGCAAGGAAACTGTAGAATATATAAAAGAGCAAGGTATTCACGGTATAGTTCTTTCAGGTCGTCCATATCATCTTGACCCTGAAATACATCATGGCATTCCACAAGTTATAAACACGCTTGGCATGGCAGTTTTAACCGAAGACTCAATCTCACATTTAGTAGATTTACAAGAGAGATTAAGAGTAGTTGACCAATGGACTTATCACGCAAGACTTTACCGCGCTGCTACACTTGTAAGCGATAATCTATCTTTAGATTTGATACAACTAACATCTTTTGGTTGTGGCCTTGATTCCGTAACTGCCGAACAAGTTCAAGAGTTGTTAGAGAAAAAAGATAGAGTTTATACAAATATAAAAATCGATGAAATTAGCAATCTTGGTGCTGTTAGGATAAGAATACGCTCACTAAAAGCTGCATTAAACGAGAGAAAATTAAAAGATATAGATGTAAGCAAACTTACCTTTACTCCATCTTTTGAACCAAAATACACTCCTGTTACCTTTGATGAAGAGATGCGAAAAGGCTACACCATCATCGCTCCACAAATGTCACCTATACATTTTCAATTTTTTGAAAGTTGTATGAAACCTTGCGGATACAACTTTAAACTTTTAGAAAACGTTGGACCTCATGCAGTTGATGAGGGATTAAGATATGTAAACAACGATGCTTGTTACCCTTCTATCTTGGTTGTAGGACAAGTGCTTGAAGCGCTCAAATCTGGCGAATATGACGTAAACAAAACTGCTGTTATGATGAGCCAAACAGGAGGCGGGTGTCGTGCCACTAACTATATAGCGTACTTACGTAAAGCTCTTGGTGACGCTGGATTTCCACAAGTTCCTGTTATATCTTTTAACGCTCTTGGCATGGAAAAACATGAAGGTTTTAGCCTGTCTCGCTCGCTTTTAAATAGACTAATGATGGCTGTTGTTTATGGTGATACCTTGATGCAAGTTTTGTTTCGCACAAGACCTTATGAAAAAGTTGAAAACTCTGCAAATGAACTATTTTTCAAGTGGTCAGAAGTGTGTAAAAAATCTCTAGAAAAAGCGGAATTTAGAGAGTTTAACAAAAATGTTGAAGGAATCATCAAAGATTTTGACAAATTAGAGTTACTTGACATTAAAAAACCTCGCGTTGGGCTAGTTGGTGAGATTTTAGTAAAATACCACCCAACAGCAAACAATGATGCAGCAGAAATCATCGAAAAAGAGGGTTGCGAAGTCGTGATGCCGGGTATAATGGAGTTTTTACTTTACTGCGCTTATGATTATGATTTCAACCACAAATACCTCTCAAAAGGCATGTTTGCGGCTCTTGCTGGCAAAGCTGCCATTTTTGCCATGGAGTACTACAGAAGACACGCAAGAAAAACTTTAAGAGAGAGTAAAAGGTTTTCCGAGCCTGCTCGTATTGAAGAGCTTGCTTTTGGTGCAGCTCCTATACTCTCACGTGGAAATCAAACTGGCGAGGGTTGGTTTTTGACTGCTGAAATGATTCACTTGATACATGATGGTGTGCCAAACATCGTTTGTATGCAACCTTTTGCTTGTTTGCCAAATCACATAACAGGAAAAGGCGTTATGAAAGCGCTTAAGGAACACTACCCAGAAGCAAATATAACTGCTATAGATTATGATCCGGGTGCAAGTGCTGTAAACCAACTAAACCGCATAAAGTTGATGCTAAGCGTTGCCTTTAGAAACTTAGAAAATGAGACGCAAAATACAAAAGAAAACGAAGAGGAATTTGCACTTTAAAACTTACATGTAAAGAATTTCTTTACATGTAACTCTCAAAAATCATACTTAATTACACAAACTTTAACTATTCAGTGTTTTCTGGTTTAGAAACAAATCCAGTTTTTAACCAGCAAGTTCACTTAAATACATATCTTTTTGACTCCACAAAACTGGTTTAATGTTATACTCCCTAACTGCTTGAATAAATTCATCTTGTACTCTATTTTGCATATCATTAAAAAAAATATAATCTATACTCTCCCTCACACCTCTTATGTCTTCAAAAGAGAATAATATTGCTTTTACATTTTCCAATTTTGGATTATTTGATAATCTTACAAGTCTTTCATTATAGCTTCTCGAATGTGGAATTACATACTCGAACTTATGTAATAATCTAGATCTACCTTCAATGTTCATATTGCTAGAAAATCTTATATCATTTTCATTAAAATATTGTCCTACATCTTCAAAAAATAAATTTTTTACTTTATTTTCGGTTAAAACAAACATATCATTTACACTTATAATTGCTTGTATTAAGCTATGAAATTTTTGAGCAAAAGTTGTGCTATTTGCAATAGTTAAAAGTTCTTTAGTGCCCCTGTTTATTCTTATAGAATGACCATTTAAAACAAAATTTAGCTCTTCTTTTCTTTTTGGTGTATTAAAATGCATGCCAGATAATTCTAAATCTAAAATAGTTTCACCATTATCTGTTAATTCAATTTGCTCTTTATTTATTTTTATATATATTGTTATAAAATCATTTTTTCTATCTAAAAATGGTGTTTCTACTGAATATAATTTATTATGTATCTCTTCAATGGACATTGATTCTTGTATAAAGTTTGTATATGAATTAATGAGTGAATTAATTGACAACATCTGTTATATCTCCGTAATTCAACTGTGGATTATTAATAATGTTACAATAATGAAAAAATAATCTTGCTTGTACTTGGATATTTGCATTATCGCTTATTCCAAATTCTGACAGTGGAAATGCCCATTTTTCTTCATACCCATCAATATATACGTGAATATGGCTCTGTCTAGAGAATCTAAAGCCCTTATAGCGTTCCATGAGTTCCAATAATCTATCATTATCTGGATACAATAATATTTCAGTTGGATTATTATGACCACCAAAAAAATCAACTCTTCTCAAAGTAATTGTGCTATTTAGTGATAAACCAACTTTTTGAATTTCCAACGACTTTCTGTTAATATGAATGGCAAAATTATTTTCGTCATCAAAAGATTTAGCAACAATCGTTAAATTTTCCAAGTGTTTTGGTAATATATACTGTGTTTCAATTGTATATTTTTCTATTTCAAACAATTTTAATGCCATTTCGTTGGTCAAATAACACCATCCTAATCTTTTGTAACAATATACTATTATTGCTCTTATTCATTGTTGAATTTATAAGTTTGTCTAAATAAGAGATTTTTTTAAACTATTAAGAAAGTTTTTGGTGGACCGCATAGGAGTCGAACCTATGACCAATTGATTAAGAGTCAACTGCTCTACCAACTGAGCTAGCGGTCCAAAAGTTAAGAGAGGAATTATACAACTTTTTCTTGTTGTTTTTATTAAAATAAATGCCTTTGATGTTTTTATATATATTTACATGCAAAACATGAAACACTACAAAATCAATCTATCTTTTTATTTTTCAACTTCTCCTCTTTCGGTGATTAAGATGTTATTTTCTATCTCAAACTCTTCATCACTTACTTCCACTTTTTTCTCTTCGATACTTAAAATCTCATCTTTTGCTTGTACTGCTTTTTCTTCAATTATATTTTTTTGTTGAAATTTTTCTTTTAAAATCATCTGACTGCTTGCTTCAAATTCTGCCTTTGGTTCAACAAAAAGTATGCAAGTTCTTGTTTTTCCCCTAAAGGTTGCTCCACTTAAAACTTGCAAAGAGTAGCACTCAACATCTCCAATCAAAACTCCTCGCACTATTACCTCTTTTGCCCTTATAGTGCCTTGTACTTCGGCTCCTACTTCGATTTCTATCCTTGAAGTTGAAGTGATTTCACCAAAAAATTTGCCACAAATCACAAACGGTTTTTCGCTATGTATCTTCCCTTCTATGACTATGTCCCCAGTTATAAAGGATTGTTCGACCCTGCTTAACCTTTTATAACGGTTTTCGTTATCCTCTTTTTTCTTAAACATACTCTTTCCTATCTTTTGTTAAAATCAATATTTTTAAAAAATTGTTTAAGTTTATCAAATATTGGAGTAATTTTAGATGAAAATAGAAATTTCTAAGAGCGCAAATCTTCCTTCTCGTTTTGGAGATTTTAAAATCCAAGCCTTCAAACAGGGCGAAAAAGAGCATCTTGCTATCTTTAGAGAGCCATTAGGAGAGGTTGTAAATGTTAGAATTCATAGCGAATGTTTAACAGGAGATGCGATTGGAAGTTTGAAATGTGACTGTAGAGATCAGCTTGAGAGCTCTCTTAGCTACATAAACGAACACACCGGCATGATTATATATTTAAGACAAGAAGGACGAAATATAGGGCTTTTAAACAAGGTAAATGCTTACAATTTACAAGACAAAGGTTTTGATACGATTGAAGCAAATCACCAACTTGGATTTAAGGCTGATGAGAGAACTTATGAGATTGTTGATTTTATACTTGAGTATTTTAATATCAAAAAAATCAATCTTTTAACAAATAACCCACAAAAACTAAAGTCACTAAAAAGCGTTGAAATCGTAAAAAGAGTTCCCGTTATCATAAAATCAAATCCTTATAACAAAGAGTATTTGAAGATAAAAAAAGAGCAAATGGGTCACTTGCTCGACTAATTTTGAAAAACAAATATCGCGATTTATATATATTTGGTAAAATAAATCTTTTACATATAAGGAATGTTTTTGATAGATTTTAACAAGCTACCAGCCTCTTTTGTGCCAAAACAAGAAGAGGTTGAAAGATTTTGTGACCTGCTTTTGATGTACAACAAAACTCACAATATTTCAGGTTCAAAAAATAAAAACGATGTTTTGGAAAATATGTTTGATAGCTTGTATCCATTGCAATTTTTAGACTTTATACCAAAATCCATCATAGATATTGGAAGTGGAGCTGGATTTCCTGCGCTTGTTTTGGCTC
>JBKECC010000159.1:0-13432 GCA_047974135.1 Campylobacteraceae bacterium
GGACTTGGTGACCTAGAGGGTTTTGGTTCATATTTTTGCAACGCTATAGGCACACTTTATGATTTATTTGTTGAAAAAGGTGCAAAAGTAGTTGGAAATAATGTAGAAACTGATAGCTATAATTTTGATGAATCAACAGCAGTTGTAAATGGAAAATTTGTTGGACTTGCGATTGATGAAGACAATCAAAGTGATTTAACAAGTGAGAGAATTGATAGCTGGATAAACTCTATAAAAGATAATTTTTAAAGTTAAAGAGGGAAGCTTTTCCCTCTTTGTTTTTTAGTCTTTCACGAAAGTGATAAGAAGGTTTGTATTTACTACTTGGGCTATTTTTGAAGCTGTACTTCCAAATATAATAGGACTAAGTCCTGCTAAGTTTCTTGAAGCAAGAACTGTTAAGCTAAATCCGTTGTTTTCTGCATAATCTTTGATAGTTTCAGATATATTTGATTCAATCTCTAAAACTTCAACATTTGCATCTTTTCTTACTTTTTTGAACTCTGCGATTTGCTCTTTTATCTCTTCTTGTACAAATTCAAGCGAGTGAACAGCAAGTGTTGTATAAGGAACCGTAACGCCAAAAGCTACTGTATTTGCATAAACATAAGTTGCATCAGCTTTAGAGTTTAAGAACTTTTTAACATCATCAGCTTTCATAGTATAATCGCCTAAATCTGTTGGGATTAGGATTTTTCTATCAAGTGGTTTATCTCTTGCTATAAAAACAGGAATACCAATCTTTTCAAGAACTTTTTTTGCTGTTGAGCCAAGATATAAAACAGAGCGATCATTGCTCATATTTCCTAAAACAACAAGGTCAGCTTTGTAATCTTCCGTAGTTTTTAAGATAAGTTCCCAAGCACCTTTAAAAGAAACTACGACATCTGCTGTGCTTGCACCTGAGACTTGTTTGACTTTTGCTATCAACTCCTCTTTTATGTTTGCTTCATCTTTTTCTTTTAAGCTTGAGCTTGTAAAGTTAAAAAATGGAGTATCAACAGCGTGAACATAGACTACTTTTGCACCGGTTCTTTTTTTTAGCTCTTCGGATTTTTCAATAACAGAAATATCGCTATTGTGTAAAGCAAGAGCTGCAACGATTTGTTTCATAGTAATTCTCCTTTTGGCTTATTTATACTTAAAGTATAACAAAAAAAGATGTAAACACTGCTTTTTTGATATAATCTTTAGGAAAATTATGTGAAAAAAGGAAACACAATGCCACTTCTTGATAGTTTTAAAGTTGACCACACAAAGATGCCTGCTCCAGCAGTTAGACTTGCTAAAACCATGAAAACTCCAAAGGGAGATGTTATCTCGGTTTTTGATTTGAGATTTTGCAAACCAAACAAAGAGATTTTAAGTGAAAAGGGAATTCATACACTAGAGCATCTTTATGCTGGATTTATGAGAGAGCATTTAAATGGCGCAAATGTTGAAATAATCGATATTTCACCAATGGGATGTAGAACCGGATTTTATATGAGTTTGATTGGTTCTCCAAAAGAGGAAATTGTTGCAAAGGCTTGGGAAGCTTCTATGCAAGATATTTTAAGTGTTAATAATCAAAATGATATACCAGAACTAAACATTTATCAATGTGGAACTTGTTCTATGCACTCATTAGAAGATGCGAAAAATATAGCAAAGAAAGTTTTAAGTACTGGTGTTGGCGTGATGGATAACAAAGCTTTAGAGCTTAAATTCTAACTTTTTACCAAATCCGAGGCGGTTATTTGTAAGTTTTGCATAACTTACTTTTAACTCCCAAAGAGTTGGAAGCATGGCAATCGCGTAAGGATAGGTTTTAAAGTAAAGCTTTTTTGCCGTACTTGAAGCCTCTTTTACGCTTCCGCTAAACTGCAATCCTTGTATCAAACCAACTTCTTTAGTTTCCAAAGTTATCGTTCCTGAAACGTTTGGATTTCCTTCTATATTTTGAATATGTTTTGTGTCTTTACTTGAAGCAAAAACAAAGTAATTCTCTTCTTCGTTGAAAGCGTAAAAACAGCTTGCACTCCACGGCTCGTTATCTTTACATGTAGAAAGATTTAAAACATGATGTTCTTTTATTAAGTCTAAAAACTCTTTTTGCATCTTTACATGTAAAGAATTACTATTCATCTTTTGCTTTATCTGGTACTTGAATGTCTATACTTTTAAATTCACCATCTTTTATCATTTTGTATAGTTTTAAAAGAGAGATAAAAAACGTAGTAATCGCAGGTCCTAGTATCATGCCCCAAAAGCCAAAGGTTGTAAGTCCAGCTATTATAGCGAAAAATATAAGCATCTCATTTATCTTTGTTGGTGTGCGAACTAGTTTTTCGCTTATCCATTTAATCATTGAAGGTTTTATCAAGGTATCGGCCGTTAAAGAGATAACGATGATAGAGTAAAGCCCTATAAATATGGCGCTTCCAGTACTTCCATGAGATATTTCTATAATTGCAATAGGTATCCAAACAAGAGTTCCGCCAAATACAGGAACAAGAGAAGCTATGCCAAATAAAATACCAAGTAGCAATCCGTTATATCCAAAAAAAGTAATCATTACACCAAATAAAACACCTTGTAATATAGCGTTTAATATAAGTGAATAAAATACAACACCCATAACATTTGCAACCTCACTAAAAAGTGCCTCTATTTCATTATTTCCCATCGGAAGTACACTTTTTACATACTCTGCAATCTGTTTTCCATACAAAAGTGCGAAGAAGAAAAATATGATAATAAGAGCTGCGTGCATAAAAAACCCAATACCAAGTTTTCCTATGACAGTTGCGTATGTTACTATCTTGTTTGTAGCATTTGCTAAATTTATATCTTTTGCAAAATCTACTACATAAGGCTTGATAAATTGAAGTGATTCTGGTATTTTGTTTTGTAAATCTTTTATAAAATCAAGAGCTTTTGCTAAGACATTTGAATCAAAATTTGTAGGAATTTGCGCAAGAGAAACTATGGTGTAAGCAATAGGAGCAACAAACATAACGCAAAGCACCAAAGTTGTTAAAAGTGCTGCTGCCATCGGATATCTTGCATATTTTAAAAAGAAGATGTGTATGTTATACATAGCAAGTGCTAGAAGTGAAGCTATAGTTATATCCATTATATATGGTGAGTATAAGTTGAGTACCCAGTAAAGGGCTACTAAAAATATACCAATCAAAAAAATACGATTAATATTCATCTGAATCCTTAAACAGTCCACCTTGAATGTTTGCTGGAGTTAGCTTAAAGACTTCATAACAAAGAGGAGTTGCCACTCTTCCTCTTGCTGTTCGCTCAATGTAACCTTTTGCTATCAAGTACGGCTCTATGATATCCTCAACCGTTCCTTCGTCCTCGCTAAGAGCAGCTGAAATAGTGCTAAGTCCTATAGGTCGCCCCTTCGCACCAAGTAAGATATTTAAAAATCTTATATCCATTTCATCAAAACCAAGCTCATTTACACCAAGCTCATCAAGTCCATATTTTGCTCGCTCTATGGTTATACTTCTTTCGTTGTTTACTTCGGCATAATCTCTAACACGTTTTAAAAGTCTAAGGGCAATTCTTGGAGTCCCACGACATCTTTTTGCCATCTCTATAGCGGCATCATCTTCGCATTTTATACCAAGTTTTTCGCTTGCTCGTTTTATGATTCTTGCGAGTTCCTCAGGGCTATAAAACTGCAATCTAAAATGCATACCAAATCTATCCCTAAGAGGAGCGCTTATCATGCCAGCTCTTGTTGTAGCACCAATGAGTGTAAAACGAGGTAAATCTATCTTTATAGTTTGAGCAGCTGGACCACTTCCTATGATGATGTCAAGCCTAAAATCTTCCATAGATGGATACAAAACCTCTTCAATAGCAGGAGAAAGCCTATGAATCTCATCGATAAACAGAACATCACCTTCTGTTAAGTTGGTAAGTATCGCAGCTAAATCACCACTTTTTTCTATCATCGGAGCTGCTGTAATTTTTATATTTGCACCCATTTCGCTTGCGATGAGGTAAGCAAGAGTTGTCTTTCCAAGTCCAGGAGGTCCAAAAAATAAAACATGATCCAAGCTTTCATTTCTCTTTTTTGAAGCTTGTATAAAAACTTGTAAGTTTTTCTTTATCTTGTCTTGCCCAATGTAGTCTTGCCACGAAGTAGGGCGAAGAGAGTTTTCGTACTCACTTTCAAATTTTACCTTTTCAATCTCTACAATTCTTTCCATTATCTCTTCTTAATAACAAAATTCATTGCTTGGAAACTTTCCATTTTTAACTTCATTCACGTATTGTTCAACTGCATTTTTTACTTGCACGGCGCCATCCATGTATCTTTTCACAAATTTTGGTTTAAATTTGTCGTAAAATCCAAGCATATCACTCCAAACCAAAACTTGTCCATCTGTATCTACACCTGAGCCAATCCCTATAGTTGGGATTTTAACAGCTTTGGTTATCTCTTTGGCAACTTCGCTTTTAACGCCTTCTATGACTATAGCAAAAGCTCCAGCACTCTCTATGGCTTTTGCATCTTCTATTAGTTTTTCAGCTTCAAGCTCGCTTTTGCCTTTTACTTTATAGCCACCTTCTAGTCTTACAAATTGAGGCATTAGGCCGATGTGTCCCATAACAGCTATCGAGTTATCAGTCAAAGTTTTTATAATTTCTGCCTTTTCTGCCCCACCTTCTATTTTAACCGCATGAGCTTTTGTCTCTTTATAGATTTTCACTGCATTTTTTAGCGTGGTTTTAGCGTCCAAACAGGCTCCAAAAGGCATGTCGGTTATAACAAAACTATTTGGAGCGCCTTTTATAACGGCTTTTGTGTGGTATATCATATCTTCTATAGTAGCACTTAGGGTATCATCTTCGCCATTAAAGCTCATATTTAGGCTATCGCCTACTAAAATCATATCAACTTTTTCATCAAATAAAGACGCAAAAAGCGCATCATAAGCAGTTATAACGACCAATTTTTCACTGTTTTTTGCTTTTTTAATTGAAGTAATTGTTTGCATTTTTTCTTCTTTACATGTAAAACTTAATAACTTAAATGTTACAATTATATTCATAAAAAGAAGGTTTAACGCCTTTTTATTTCAAAATGAAATTTTTTACATGTAAATATTGGAGAATTATAAAATTGAAACAGTTGGTTGCTTATATAACAGCGGGATTTCCTGATATAAATTTTTGTGAAGATGCGGCTCTTAGTTTGAAAGAAAATGGTGTAGATATTTTAGAGCTTGGTGTTCCTTTTTCAGATCCAGTGGCTGATGGTCCAGTGATAGAACTAGCAAACTTAAAAGCTTTACAAAATGGCTTTAAGATGGAACATCTTTTTGAAATATCAAAAAGAGTTGGAAGCAAGATAGACACTTTTTGGATGGGATACTTCAACCCTTTTTATCACAAAGGCATGGATTATTTCGCTGCCCAAGCAATTAAAAACAGTGTTTGTGGTTTTATTATTCCAGATTTACCACACGAAGAGGCAAAATCTTATAAAAATTTACTTGAAAATATGGGCTTAGAACTTATAGATTTTATAGCACCAACACATTCGCAAGACAGAATTAAAAAAATTGCTACAAATTCGCGAAGATTTATCTACCTTGTGGCGTATGCTGGCATCACAGGAAGTGGAAAAGATGAAGATTTAAGTAAAATCGTAAATGAGATTAGATTGTACAGCGAAACACCAATATATATAGGCTTTGGTGTAAATGAAAAAACAGCTAAAGAAAAGGCTAAAAATGTTGATGGTGTAATCGTTGGAAGTGCCTTTGTTAACGTACTTTTGGATGATAGCTTGACAGCAAAAGCAAAAATAGCTAAAATTTCAACCCTTGCTCGCACTATCAAAGGGTTGATAAACGAGTAATTTTTGGGAGTGACTGGCTTCGACAGGAATGAGTTGGTCTTAACTGCATGCCACTCTGGGTAAAGTGTAAAACTGCTCAATAAATTTAGACGCAAATAATAAACATTTCGCTCCAGCTTACGCAAAAGTAGCGTAAGTTTAACTTATGGAGGCTTTGTACCACTGATGCTATCTACGTGGATTTTACAAGGCTCATCTTTTAGATAGCTTAGGTTTAAAAAGTAACTGATTTTATGCCGACATTTAAGTTTGCGTTTTTGCGTAACTTTCGCAGATTGAGTGAAGTAAAAACAAAGATATAAATCAATCTCTCTAAGCATGTAGAGGTTAGGGTGGACTTGTTTTTGGACAGGGGTTCAATTCCCCTCACTTCCACCAAATCATCTAGTAAATGCAAATCCTAAACCGATTCTATTTGTTCTTTTATTGAAATCAACCAAACTTTCACCGTATCCATTGAAATATTGGATATAACCAAATAGTCCATTTTCCCAAAGAGGAAATGTCCAGTCAAGTTGGACAGCACCTTTGTTCTCATCGGATTTAAAATTGTTTCTAAGCATAAGTTTAAACACGTGCTCTTTGTATGGATATATAAGATTTAAATCGCCATGTCCTATATATTTTGTGATTTTTGGATTATCATCATTTTTTGCACTCTCATTAAATCTATACCAAACTCTAGGAACTATAAAAAGGCCTTTGTATTGAAAATAACCCTCAAGATAAAGCCTATTCCACGATCTTGAATCTAGTTCACCTCTACCGTTTGACTCATGTAAAAATCCAAATTGTAAACCTTTATACACAGATCTTTGACTCTGTGTTGGAAGCATTATATACATTTCAGGAAGATAGTTTGTTTCACGAAACGGCGAAGAATCTTCAGTGATTTGCCACCAAGAGCGCTGTGTATAAGCAAAACCAAATCTCTCATTAAACCCAAAAAAATCAGTCAGCAAATCTTTTCTAAGGCTTAATTGAAAAACAGTTTCCATGTGTTTTCTTCCATCGCTATGAGATTTAAAATCATAAGTTGCTGGAAGTAAGTAGTTTGAGTGGTAAGGCAAAAGTCCAAAAGTAGAGCTTAATATCTGAAAAACAGTATTTTGTGTTTCATTGTCATCATACTCATCAATATAACTTCTAAAAAACTCTTCATCTTTTTTTATACTTTTTGCAGTCTCTTTTATGGCTGGCAAGTTTTGAGTGTCTATAAGTTTTTCTTCTAACTCTTCCCTTGTTTTGATTTCATTCAAGCTTATATCATCTTGCATTTTTTGTGCATTTTGCATAGACAAAGTAGCAGAAAACTTATACCACTTTAGTGCTTCTGTAACATTTCCTACCTCTTCATAATACTTTGCTAACTCGTAAGCCGCAGTAGTATTTTTTGATTCTGCTTCTTCTTGAAGAGTGGCTAAATCATTAGCAAAAGCAAAACAGGATAAAAAGATGAAAGTTGTCAAAAATCTCATGAAACACCTAAAATTAATAAAAATATTTAAATGGCATTTTATTTTAAAATTGCTTAAGATTCAAAGGTGCAAAAAGTTTGTTTATAAGTTTGTAACTAAAAATGGTACAATTTTATTCCCTGCATGTTTTTACAAAATCTAAGGTTTAGATTCTTTACATGTAAAACATTTTTGAAGGATTTTTATGAAATTAGATTGTCAAAATATGGCTTGCCCAGAGCCAGTTATAAAAACAAAAAAAGCTATTGAAAACTTGAGCGAGAGTGATATCTTGGAAGTTAAGTTAAACTCTTTAACCTCAATAGAAAACGTTACAAGATTTGCTACAAATCAAGGCTACAGTGTTACAAAAGATGGAAACGATGAAAAAGCTACACTTTTTATATCCAAAGGTTTTACATGTAAAACTGTGAAAAAAACAGATGATGAAAGGTTTATAGATACTACACTGTTTTTAAAAGATGACAAGATTGGTGAGGGTGAATTAGGCAATAAGTTAGTTATTGGTTTTTTAAAATCGACATTAGAGCAAGAAAAACTACCAAAGAGAATCATCTGCGTAAATCGTGCAGTACTTTTAACTTCAGCAGATGAGAATAGTGAATCAGTAAAAGTGTTTAAGGCATTAGAGGATAAAGGTATAGAAATCTTCTCTTGCGGGATTTGTCTAGAGTACTTTAAAAAAGAGAAAGATTTAAAAGTTGGCAAAATTGGAAATGCTTTTTCAACTATTGAGATGCTTTTAAAAGGAGCAGTAAGTTTATGATAAAACTAAATAACGAGGCAAAACTCACAAAATACGTAAAAGCAGCAGGTTGTGCTGCAAAACTTCCACCAAGCGATTTAGTTCCTACACTAAGTACTCTTAAAAACTCAAATCCAAATCTTTTGGTTGGTTTTGAGGGGCGAGATGACGCCGCAGTTTATAAACTCACAGACGATATAGCAATAGTTCAAACGCTTGACTTTATAACACCAGTTTGTGATGATCCTTATGTTTACGGACAAATCGCTGCTACAAACTCACTGAGCGATGTTTTTGCTATGGGCGGAGAAGTTATAAACGCTTTAAATATAGTAGGGCTTGATACGATTAACCACAAAAAAGAGATACTAAAAGATATACTAGCTGGTGGAGAGAGTAAAGTTCATGAGTGCGGTGGTATCGTCGTTGGTGGACACACTATACAAACCCCAGAGATGTATTTTGGACTCTCAGTAACAGGAACGCTCAAGCCGGGCTTAGAGTGGAGAAACAACACTCCAAAAGCTGGAGATGTTTTGCTTTTAACAAAGCCTCTTGGAGTTGGTGTGCTTATCACAGCTATGAAAGCTGATATGCTTTCATATGAAGATTCATGCAAAACTGCTACACAGTTAGCGCAGCTAAATCAAAAAGCTGCACAGATTTTAAGAGAGTTTGATGTTCACGCTTGCACAGATATAACAGGTTTTGGACTCACTGGACATGGCTTAGAAATGGCAAGCGATAAATTTACTTTGGAGATTGACTCGAACTCTTTGCCTATCATAGAAGTAGCAAAAGTAAAAGCAAACGAAGATTTGGTTCCAGGAGGAACTTACACAAACAGAAACTTTGTCAAACCTTATATAAGTATAAAAAAAGAGTTGCCATTCGAAGTTGAGATATTTTTATATGATGCTCAAACCTCAGGAGGACTTTTGGTTGCACTGCCAAAGAGCCAAGCAAAAATCGCACAGCAAAAACTTATAGACGCTGGTTATATCGGAACTTCAATCATTGGCGAAGTGCTAGAAAAGAAAGATTTTCCTATAATAGTTTTGTAAAATCGATTTTAAGAGCAAAAGCGGTATAAATACACTCTGTTTGGTTAAAAAATGGATTGTCGTGCATTCTAGAACGTTTTTTAGTTTAAAGCCCTAAATATAGGGCTTTTTGAGCTTTATTAAGAGTTTACAAGTAAATACATATATAAATATAGGTAGAAGTTATGTTGCAAACGATTATAAATTGGCTACCAGAACATTTTATGATAGGTGCCATATCGGTTTTGATATATGTTCTCTCAACAAGAGCAAGAGGAGAAAAACGCCAACCTGCTATCGCTCTTGCTTGGGTTGTTGGACTTGCACTTTTACCATACATCACTTTGCCTCTTTATATATTTTTCGGACAAAGAAAGGTTATAGCGCACATTCACCCTCCAGAATACATTCCAAAAACTGTGCCATCAACTCATTGGGCTGTTAAATTTATAGAAAGTTTTGAACTTTTAGGTGCATCAAATGTAGATGTAAATTTTCACAAAGATGGAAAAGAAGCGCTAGAAGGGCTTTACAGGGTTATAAATAGTGCAAAACACAATCTTGATATAGAGATATTTATATTTGGAAACGATGACTTTAACCGTGAACTTATAGAACATCTTTGTGCTTCTTTAGAGCGTGGTGTCAAGGTTCGTATCATGATAGACTCACTTGGCTCCTTTAAAACTCCCAAAAGAATATTTAAAAAATTTAAACGTCTTGGTGGTGATTTGAGCATTTTTAAACCTCTTATATCTTTTAAATATACAGGACCCATAAACTTAAGAAACCATAGAAAACTTGTCATTGCAGATGGAAATTATCTTTGGAGTGGAGGTAGAAATCTATCTACAAAATACTTTTTAGGAAATGTAAAAACTGGCGAAGCTTGGCTTGATTTATCTTTTGATTTAAAAGGAGATGTTGCTACAAGCGCATACTATCAGTTTGAGATTGACTACTCAAGTAATAAAAAAATAACACCAACATATACTTTGCAAAAAGAGTTTACAAACGTGTTAGCATCACAATCAGTTGCTCAATTTTTACCAAGTGGACCTGACCAGATAGATGACACTGTAAATTCTCTTATCATCGCCGCACTTTATCGTTCAAACAGTTATTTTACTGCCATATCTCCATACTTTGTGCCAGATACTGACATGATAGATGCATTTTGTTTAGCCGCAAGAAGAGGAGTTTTGGTGACTATAGTAGTACCAGAAAATTCAGATCACAAGATAGCAGACTTTGCAAGGTCCCGCTCTCTTAGACGTTTAGCAAGAAATGGAGTAAAGATAAGGATACTTCCTGTTATGTGCCACGCAAAAGCCTTTGTTTGCGATGACGATTTGGCTCTATGTGGTTCTGTAAATCTTGACCAAAGAAGTTTACTCATAAACTACGAAGCTTCCGTTGTTTTTTATTCACAAAAAGAGATTTTGTGGATAAAAGAATGGATAAAAACCCAAGAAGTTACATGTAAAGATTATAAACTTCAAAAAGTTGGATTTATAAGAGATATAGCAGAAGGCGCTTTTTTATCTATCGGATATCAACTATAAATTTTACATGTAAAGAAATAAGCTAAAAATTATAAATTTTTCTTAAAAAAATAAACTGCTAAACTTATGAATACAATATAAAATAAATAAATTGATAAAAATTTGTTACATTTATGTAATTAAATAGTGACAATTAAATATCCAAAATCATTTATAAATGCTTAAAATAAGTATTAAAAATAAAAATCTTATATTGACTTTAAATTTACTAAATGATAAGATACACGATTAATTTGATATTTTTAAAAAATTCATTATTTTTAAGAGATACTTTTATGTATTTACTAAAAGCAAATAATGTGATATTAGAATATGTCACCACCACTCAAAATAGGAGCAAAGATGTTGCAATTACAACACAAGATCACTAAAAAAAATGGTATAAAACTCTCTCTGTTAAAGAGAATAAAAAACTTTTTTATAAAATCAAATAAAATAACCAAGTTAGCTTTTATAAGCTTTTTTGCCCTTGGGCTTTTGACTACAAATGCTTTTGCCCAATATACTATAACTACACCAAACGGTACAGCTCCTGAGTTTAGTTGTAATGCGCTATATGCTGTACCAGACCCTGGTCCTGGTGGTGGGGGTACAGGCGATTATGCCTATCTTCACAAAATAGTTGATGAAAATGGAAATTTTCTTTCACCCGCAGTACGTGTTTATACAAGTGGGCAGTCTTGGCCATCTACATCAGGAACAACGATAGCGCTTGGTAAACCAGGTGGAAGAAATAGTTCAAATCCTTTGGAGATGTATAGTTGGGGATATGCCGATACATCTAAAGACACAGGAGTTGCAACTTCTGGTAGTTTAAGTGCACGCCTTTTTACTCCAACAGGTATTTCAAGTGAAGCAAGACCTGGTGGTGAAGTGGATCCAAACACAGGATACATAGTATACTCTGGACCATTAAACTCTGATTTAGATGCTTTTAGATTATCTTGGGTAAATCCTACAACAGGCGCAGTGGTTAAACAATTGCAAGGACTAACTCCTGCTGCAGGTGTTACTGGGTTAGCCAATGGAGCTTCAATTCAGTCTGATATGACCTTTGATGCAGAAGGGTATGTTTATGTGATTGCTGGCTCATCATCTGCAGGAGGTACAATTTTAAGAATAAATCCAGATACTGGTCAATATACAGGGGTTATTACAAATAGTGCTATTCAAGCAACAACTATCTGGGGCATGGCTTTTTTTAAAGGAGAGCTCTACTATAGTCGAAGTGATACTATATATAAACTAAATCTTGTGACAGGAGCAACATCAACAGTTGGTGTATATAGACAACAAGGAGGTACTGCTTTTGCAAATGTGTTGGATCTTGCTTCTTGTCAAACAGCTCCTGTATTAAGAGGTACTGTTTACTATGATGCAAGTGGCATGGGTAGTGTGAGTAATACTACAGCAAAACTAGCCAATGCAACAGTTGAATTATATAGAAGTGTTGGTGGAAATGCAGTTTATCTTAACTCGGTAAAAACGGATAGCAGTGGAACTTATACATTTATTCTTGATTCAACTACAGATGCATACTTTGTTAGAGTTGTAAGACCACAACAAGGCGGAGTGAATTTGGGCATGAGTTATTCTAGTGGTAGCAATACTCAAAATAAAGTTTATAACTATTGTGCAGGTAGTGAAAATACAACCTCAAAACCTTGTATAGGTGCTAAAATAGGCGGTGTTGATGATGCAGCAAAAAGTAGTGGATTTAGTGGAGTAATCGCTAATTTTGCGAATTTCTATTCTAAAGTACAAATGACAACAGATGCTGAAGTAGCAGTTGCAGATTTTGCCTTTACTGATAGAGTAAGTTCAGCAAATACTTTAATACCTGCTACTCCTGCTAAACATATCATAACGGTTGACCCAACTTTATATTTAGGTTCTAGCGTAAGCAATGTTAAAAATGCGGTCGGAGATGGAGTTTATGTAAAACAACAAGGTACTTATAATCTTGTTAATTCAAACACAACTTTAGTTGCTGGAAATAGTTATGAGTTTCAAGTAAAAACAAGTGGAAATGCAAGTTCTAGTGGCTATTTGAATTCATGGATTTCATGGGGAAGTGGAGGAAATCAAAGTTCTTTTGTTACATTGATGACTACTGGTAAAAATGAAACTAGCGCAGGCTATATAGATTTTAACTTTACTATTCCTGCATCAACGACAGCAAGCATTGGTGTTCATGACTCATACATGAGATTTAGGTTTAGTACAACTCAAACACTAAACGCAACAGGAGGACCAAGCTCTGTAAATAGTGCAAGTCAACCTTGGGTTATAGATGGAGAAGTAGAAGATTATAAAATTATAATAAGAAAAGTCGGTCCTGCAAACTTTACACTATCTAATATAACAGCAAATCCAACAAATGTTACTGTTGGTGAAAATTCAACAATAACGGTTTTTGTTGCAGACTCAACCGGTTATCCGCTTGACAATCAAAACATAACTTTATTTATAAAATCAGGTAATGGCTCGATTTCAAATATAACAGCCGTAGGTGGTGATAGTGGTAATTATACAGCTATTTTGACTTCAAATATTACAGGAAGTGTTGCTGTAGGTTATGAAGTACAAGGCGTTGGAAATAGCACTCAGAATGCTACAGTTACATTTAATACAGATAGTGTAGATGTTGACCATGCAAATACAACAATTATTGCTAACCCAACAGCTACTGTTGTAAATAATACAACCACAGTTACAGTGACACT
>JBKECC010000043.1:0-10997 GCA_047974135.1 Campylobacteraceae bacterium
TTTTAAATAAAGGCTTTTGGATTTTAGCCTTTTTGCTCTCTGTTTCGTCTGTTTTTGGGATTGTTTTATCAAATGAAGCTATAAAATTGCTTTTTGAAAGGGGTTCATTTAATGTAAATGATACCGTAGTTACCGCTCAAGTTTTATCTATGTACTTAATAGGTCTTGTTCCGTTTGGACTTGCAAAACTCTTCTCTTTGTGGCTTTTTGCTTATCAAGAACAAAAAAGAGCTGCTAAAATTTCCGCTATATCTTTACTAATAAATATCATTTTTTCATTCTTGCTTTTTAAACCTTACGGTGTTGTTGGATTGGCACTTGCTGGCTCCATTGGTGGCTGGGTTTTGCTTGTTCTTACTATATATGCTTTTGGAATAAAAAGATTTTTAGATATAATCATCTCCTTAAAATTAGCCCTATTGGTCGCCATTTTGATAATCGAGCTATTTGTTTTACTGTATTTTAAGGATATTATCAATGTTTATTTATGATTCACAAAAAAAGCAAAAGGTTCTTTTTGAGCCCATAAAACAAGGGGAAGTCTCAATATATGTTTGTGGACCAACTGTTTATGATGATGCTCATTTAGGACACGCAAGAAGTGCTATCGCTTTTGATTTGTTAAGACGTGTTTTAATGGCAAATTCTTTACATGTAACCTTTGTTAAAAACTTTACCGATATAGACGATAAAATCATAAATAAAATGAAAGAGAGCGGCAAAAGCTTAGAAGAGATAACATCATTTTACATAAACCGCTACAAAGAAGATATGCATGCTCTTTATATCGACGATGCAGATATCGAACCAAAGGCAACAGAGTCTCTAAACGCAATTATAGGTTTTGTAGAAAAACTTTTAGAAAATAAAAACGCATATCAAACTTCAAGTGGAGTTTATTTTGATACTTCAAAAGACGACAAATATCTCTCACTTTCACACAGAAACATCGATGAGAGCGACTTAAGAGCAAGAGTTGAAGGCGATTTGGAGAAAAAAAATCCAAAAGATTTTGCTCTTTGGAAGTTACAAAAAGATGATGAACTTTTTTACCCATCTCCCTTTGGAAATGGACGCCCAGGCTGGCATATAGAGTGTTCAGCTATGATAAAAGAGCATTTAGCACATAAAAGCGGTGATTTTCAGATAGACATTCACGCTGGTGGTGCAGATTTACTTTTTCCTCACCATGAAAACGAAGCAGCACAAACAAGAAAATGTTCAAATCAAGAGATTGCAAAGTATTGGATGCATAACGGTTTTGTAACGATAAATGGCGAAAAGATGAGTAAAAGCCTTGGAAATAGCTTCTTTTTAAAAGATGTACTAAAGGCTTATCATGGAGAGATTATAAGATATTATCTTCTTTCAACTCACTACCGCTCAAACATTGATTTTAACGAACTCGACCTACTCTCTTCTAAAAAAAGATTAGACAAGATATATAGACTCAAAAAGCGTCTTGAAGGCATTTTGGTTTTACATGTAGATGAAAAGTTTAAAGATGAACTTTTGGGTGCATTGGATGATGATTTAAATATTTCAGTTGGACTTGCTGTAATTGATGAGATGATAAACTCTGCAAATGATTTACTTGATAAAAACCCAAAAGATAAAGCTTTTAAAGGCATTACTTTAGCAAATCTAAACTTTGTGCAAGAAGTGCTTGGAGTTGGAAATTTAAGTGCAAAAGAGTATTTTCAACTAGGAATAGACGAAGAGTTTAAAAAAGAGATAGAAGAGTTGATAATACAAAGAAACACAGCAAAAAAAGAGAAAAACTACAAAAAAGCCGATGAGATTAGAGATTATCTGCTAAATAAAAATATACAACTTCTTGACACTCCAAACGGTGTTGAGTGGGAAAAGGTTGATAGATAGATGAAAGATATTCTTTATCTTCTTGGTAGATTTAAATCTTATTACAAGGATTATGTACCGCAGTTTGTTTTTGCGATAATAGGCATGATACTTGCAGCTTCTGGAGGAGCAGCAACCGCTTATCTTGTCGAGCCTGTGTTAAATAAAATCTTTATGGAAAAAAATGAGCAACTTTTGTATCTTTTGCCTTTTGCAATTATCTTAGTTTATTTTGTAAAAGAGCTAGGAAGATACTTACAGACTTATTTTACCGCTTATATCGGACAAGATATTGTAAGAAGATTTAGAAATATGGTACTTGAAAACTTACTTAAACTTGATATTAGCTTTTTTCATGCATATCGTTCCGGTGAACTTATAAGTAGAAACACTTCAGACATCGATAGAATCAGAATGGTTGTATCAAATATGGTGCCAGAGTTTTTAAGAGAAGTACTCTCAGCCATAGGACTTTTAGGAGTTGTGTTTTATCAAAGTGTGCAACTGTCGTTTTTTGCGCTGATTGTCATGCCACTTGCTATTTATCCGCTTACAAGACTTGCAAAAAGAATGAAAAAAGTTTCATACAAATCGCAAGAGAAAACTTCAGATATAACTTCAAGACTTGGAGAGATTTTTTCAAATATAGAGATTATAAAAGCAAATACATCTGAAAATTTTGAACATGATAGATTTGCTGAAGACAATAAAAAATTTCAAAAATTAAACATGAAAGCTGTTAAAATTTCAGCTCTTGCAAGTCCTTTAATGGAGATGCTGGGCTCTATTAGTATGGCTGCAGTTATCATCATCGGTGGAAAACAAGTAATTGATGGCGGCATGAGCGTTGGAAGCTTTTTCTCTTTTGTTACGGCTCTGTTTTTGCTTTACACTCCAATCAAAAGAGTTTCAGCGCTTTATAACCAAATGCAAGACGCTGTTGCAGCAAGTGAGAGAACATTCTTTTTGCTTGACCAAAAACCAACTATTATTAGTGGAGACAAAGAGTTTCCAAAATCTGTGAACAGTATAGACTTTAAAAATATATCTTTAGAGTATGGAGACAAAAGAGTTTTGAAAGATATATCTTTACATGTAAACAAAGGTGAGTTTATAGCTTTTGTTGGAAATAGCGGTGGCGGAAAGAGCTCTTTGGTAAATCTTCTCATACGTTTTTTTGATGTAAATAGTGGTGAAATTTTGATAAATAACACAGATATAAAAGATTATAAACTAGACGAGTTGAGAAAAAATGTGGCTATAGTTACTCAAAGAGTCTATATATTTAACGATAGTGTTGCAGAAAATGTGGCTTATGGAGAAAAGATAGATACTGCAAAAGTAATAGATGCATTAAAGCTTGCAAATGCTTATGAGTTTGTAAGTGAACTTGAAAATGGCATAGATACAGTTTTAAGTGAAGATGGCTCTAATCTTTCAGGTGGACAAAGACAAAGAATAGCTATCGCAAGAGCGATATATAAAAATCCAAAGATACTTATTTTAGATGAAGCAACTTCAGCACTTGATAATGAAAGTGAGCAAAAGATAACAGAGGCATTAGAACACCTCATAAAAGACAAAATTACCTTTGTGATTGCTCACCGCTTAAGTACTGTTAAAAAAGCTGATCGTATAGTGTTGTTAAAACATGGAGAGATTGTTGCCATAGGAAGCGATGATGAGTTAAATAAAAACTCTGAAGATTATAAAAACTTAAAAAGCTTTGCTTATGACAAATAACCTTTTTAAGGTAGATTTGCTACAATTAAAACAATTTTTACATGTAAAGGTTTTTACTAAATAAAATGGTTGATTATCAAGACTTAAAAAAGATATTTTTTAAATTTTCCCCAGAAAACGCGCATCATTTTGCAGAACTTGGTTTTAGATTTGCTGGAAGTGTTGCACCTATGATTTTAAACCCAATCACAGAAGAATACTTTGTAACAAACGACAAGTTAGAGCAAACTCTTTTTGGTGTAAAGTTTTTAAATCCTGTTGGGATTGCTGCTGGATTTGATAAAAATGCTACCATGTTCAAAGCTTTAACTGCTCTTGGATTTGGTTATATTGAGTATGGAACGATGACTCCAAAACCTCAAAGTGGCAACAAAAAACCAAGACTTTTTCGTCATATTGAAGAGGAATCTTTACAAAATGCCATGGGTTTCAATAACCAAGGTGCAGAAAAAATAGCAAAAAGAGTTAAAAAGCTTTATCCTTACATAACACCAATCGGTGCAAATATAGGAAAAAACAAAACAACTCTTGATGAAAATGCTTTGTTTGATTATGTAGAACTTGTTAAGACATTCTCGCCACTTAGCGATTATTTGGCTGTAAATATCTCTTCACCAAACACTCCAGGACTTAGAAGCTTACAAAATACAAAATTTGTAAAAGAGTTATTTAATGAGTGTATAAAACTAACAGATAAGCCAATCCTTTTAAAGATAGCTCCAGATATGGAAGCTCATGAAGCAATTGAACTTTGTGCTGTGGCCTTAGATTGTGGTGCAAAAGGTATAATCGCTACAAATACGACTATCGACTACTCTTTAGTTAAAAATCCTAAAGATTTTGGCGGGATTAGCGGAAAAGTTTTAAAAGATAAAAGCTTTAAAATGTTTGATGAGTTAGCTCGAGAGTTTTATAAACACACAACTTTGATAAGTGTTGGTGGTATCGATTCAGCCGAAGATGTTTATAAAAGAGTGCGTGCAGGAGCAAGTTTGGTTCAACTCTACACAAGTTTTATATTTAAAGGTCCAATCGTCAATTTTAATATAAATAATGATTTGACTAAACTAATTGAGAGAGATGGGTTAAATAATATTAGTGAATTAATAGGAAGTGGAAGATAAGATGAGAATTATCTTTGTTTTTTTTATATCTATAGGAGTTATAATGGCTAATTCGTTGCCAAAATTTGAGACAAAAACACTAAAAAATGGATTGCAAGTAGTTGTGATTCCGATGAGAAATGATAGTGGCGTCATCTCAACAAATATATTTTACAAAGTTGGAAGTGGCGATGAGATAATGGGAAAAAGCGGCATTGCTCACATGCTTGAACACTTAAACTTTAAATCAACAAAAAAACTAAAAGCTGGTGAATTTGACGAAACAGTAAAAGGTTTAGGTGGACTTACAAATGCTTCGACTGGTTTTGACTATACTCAGTATTTTATTAAAAGTGCAAGCAAGCACTTAGGAAAAGCGCTAGAGTTATTTGCAGAATTAATGGAAAATCTAAGTCTAAAAGATGAAGAGTTTCAACCTGAGCGTGATGTTGTGATGGAAGAGAGAAAATGGAGAACAGATAACTCTCCTATGGGATATCTTTACTTTAGACTTTTTAATAATGCATTTATATATCACTCTTATCACTGGACTCCGATTGGATTTAAAGATGATATTAAAAATTGGAGCATAGAAGATATAAAATCTTTTCATGAACTTTACTACCAACCATCAAATGCGGTTATAGTTGTTGCTGGAGATATAGAGCCAAGTGAGGTTTTTAATGAAAGTGAAAAGTATTTTGGACACATCAATAAAACCATTCCTCTTCCAAAAAAATATCAAATTGAACCAAAACAAGATGGCGCAAAAAGAGTTTATTTAACAAAAGATAGCGAAGTAGAAATGGTTGCTATTGCTTATAAAATCCCAGATTTTGCTAACAATGACCAAGTAGCATTAAGTGCCATTAGTTCACTTTTAAGCAGTGGAAAAAGTAGCAAATTGTATGAAAAACTTGTAGATGAGAAAAAGCTTGCAAATCAGATAAATGCTTTTAATATGGAAAGTAGAGATCCAAATCTATTTTTGTTTTTAGCAGTTTGTAATCCTGGCGTGGATGCAGAGCTTGTTGAAAAAGAGATTTTAGCTATCATCGAAGAGACAAAGCAAGGAAAATTTGAAGATAGCGAACTTGATAAGATAAAGATAAACACAAAGGCTGATTTTATATTTGGATTAGAGAGTTCAAGTAGCGTTGTTAGTCTTTTTGGAAGTTACTTTGCAAGAGGCGATATAAATCCACTTTTAAATTATGAAGAGAATATAAACAGTTTAAATAAAGATATTTTAGTGAAAGCTGCGAACAAATACTTTACAAAAGAGAGTTCAACTACAGTTATTTTAAGAAAGGAGCACAAATGAGCAAGTTACTTCAAGGTGCAATGACAGCACTTATAACACCGTTTAAAGATGGAAAATTAGATGAGATTCAATATGAAAAGTTGATAAAAAGACAGATAAAAAATGGCATAGATGTAGTTGTTCCTGTTGGTACAACAGGAGAGAGTGCAACGCTAAATCACGAAGAACACAGACGTTGTATCGAGATTGCAGTCTCAACTTGTAAAGGTACAAATACTAAAGTTATGGCTGGAGCTGGAAGCAATGCAACGCATGAAGCCATAGGACTTGCAAAATTTGCAGAAGCTCATGGCGCTGATGCGATTCTCTCAGTAACTCCTTACTACAACAAACCAACACAAGAAGGTTTATATCAACACTATAAAGCGATTTCTGGCTCTGTAAACATCCCTGTGCTTTTGTACAATGTTCCAGGACGCACTGGCTGTGATTTGATGACTGAGACAGTTGTTAGATTGTTTAACGATTGTACAAACATCTTTGGTGTAAAAGAGGCAACAGGTTCTATTGATAGATGTGTTGATCTTCTCCAAAAAGAACCAAGACTCTACCTTTTTAGTGGTGAAGATGCTATAAACTACCCTATTCTCTCAAATGGCGGAAAAGGAGTTATATCTGTTACTTCAAATCTTTTGCCTGATGAGATTTCTCTTTTAACGCATAAAGGTTTAGCGCTTGATTTTATAGGTGCAAAAGCTATAAATGACAAACTTTACGATATAAACAAAGCTCTATTTTGTGAAAGTAACCCAATACCAATCAAAGCAGCGATGTATTTAGCTGGTTTGCTTAACACTTTAGAGTATAGATTGCCTTTAGTTGCACCAAGTACTGAGCATCTGAAATTTATAGAAAATACAATGAAAAAATATAGTATAAAAGGTTTTTAATGAAGGGAAAAACGTTAGTAATAAGCGGTGGCACAAGAGGTATAGGAAAAGCTATAGTTGATGAATTTGCAAGTAATGGTATAAATATCGCTTTTACCTTTAACTCGAACGAAGAGTTAGCTCACTCTCAAGCAAAAGAGCTAGAAGAAAAGTATAAAATAAAAGCAAGAGCATACAAGTTAAACATATTAGAGCCTGAAACTTATAAAGAGCTATTTTTAGAGATTGACAAAGATTTTGACAGAGTTGACTTTTTTATATCAAATGCGATTATTTCAGGGCGAGCCGTTGTTGGTGGCTATACAAAATATATGAAATTAAAACCAAAAGGTATAAATAATATCTTCACAGCAACTGTAAATGCTTTTGTTGTTGGAAGCCAAGAAGCTGCAAAAAGAATGGAAAAAGTAGGAGGTGGAAGCATCATCTCTATATCTTCAACTGGCAACTTAAAATATATAGAAAATTACTCAGGGCACGGAACTTGCAAAGCTGCTGTTGAAGCTATGGCAAGATACGCAGCAGAGGAACTTGGAGAGAAAAACATAAGAGTAAATGTTGTAAGTGGCGGACCAATTGAAACTGACGCACTTAGGGCTTTTACAAATTATGAAGAGGTAAGAGATACAACTGCAAAACTTTCTCCTCTTGGACGCATGGGACAGCCAACTGATTTAAGCGGTGCATGCTTGTTTTTGTGTTCAGACAAAGCTTCTTGGGTTACAGGACACACATTTATCATTGATGGTGGAACAACATTTAAATGAGTTTAAATCTCCCAAACTTTTTAGCTCTTATTAGGGTTTTTATAGCTCCAATAATGTTTTGGGTTATACTAAATAGAAACAATCCAATATTTGAAGGGATTCACCCTTCATGGCTTGATTTTTTAGCTGTATTTTTGTTTGTTATAGCAAGTGTTACAGACTTTTTTGATGGATATATAGCGCGTGCTTGGAATCAAAAAACAACACTTGGAGCTATCCTTGATCCACTAGCTGATAAAATGCTTACTCTTGCGGCGTTTTTAGGGCTTATGATGATTGATCGTGCAAATCCTTGGGCGATTTATCTTATCCTTACAAGAGAGTTTTTTATAACAGGACTTCGTGTTATGGCGGTTGCTGAGGGAAAAGATATAGCAGCTTCAATGGCAGGCAAAGTTAAGACTGTTTTTCAAATGATAGCTATAGGATTTTTAATCATGAATTGGCCTTTTGCAAACTTGCTTTTATGGTTTGCAGTTTTCTTAACTCTTTATTCTGGATTCGAATATATAGTTGGCTACACAAAAAGTAAAAAATAGAAGGAATTAATTAGTTGTCAAGCGGAATCTTCGGGCAGTTTGGTATTTTATACGCCTTACTTGCTCTCTCATTTTTAGTGTTTTTTCATGAACTCGGGCATTTTTTAGCAGCTAGATTTTTCAAAGTAAAAGTTGAAGTTTTTAGTATTGGTTTTGGAAAAAGGATTTTAACAAAAAAAATCGGCGAAACCGAATACTCCATAAGCGCAATCCCACTTGGTGGATATGTGAAAATGAAAGGACAAGACGACTCAAATCCAACCGCTAAAAGCGATGATATAGATAGTTATAACTCAAAAAAACCTTGGCAAAGGATAGTCATACTTTTTGCTGGACCATTTGCCAATTTTTTGCTTGCTTTTTTGCTTTATATGTTTGTTGGAAATGTTGGTGTTCAAAGCTTGTCTCCAAAAATAGGACTTATTTCTAACTCTTCGGCCGCTTTTAGTGCAGACTTACATGTAAACGATATTATAAGAGGTATAAATGGCATTGATGTAAGAGTTTGGGATGATATAAAGCCAATCGTTCAAAAAAGTGAAGGTGAAATATCTATACTTGTTGAGCGAGATGGAAAACCTTTACATGTAAAACTAACTCCACAAATTGGCGAAACAAAAAATATTTTTAAAGAAACAGTGCAGGAAAAACTGATAGGTATTTCACCATCATATGCTACTCATATCCAAAAATATAGTGGTTTTTCTTCTGTAACTTATGCAACAGAGCAGACTATAAAAGCTTCAAAGATGATACTTATAAGCTTGCAAAAATTGGTTCAAGGCATTATTCCTGCAAAAGAGATGGGTGGAGTTATAGCCATCGTTGATATAAGTTCGGATTTTGCAAAGGCTGGATTTGTACCATTTTTGATTTTGGTTGCTATGATTTCAGTAAACCTTGGAGTTATAAACCTTTTCCCTATTCCTGCACTTGATGGTGGACACATCATGTTCAATCTTTACGAGTGGATATTTAAAAGAGCGCCAAGTGAGAAGGTATTTTACAGACTTACGGTTCTTGGATGGGCGTTTTTACTCTCTTTGATGATTTTTGTAACGATAAATGATTTAGTGAGAATAACAAATAGAATATTCCCGCAATCCCCATCAGTACAGATAGAACAAACAGTAGATAACACAACAAAATAAGCTTTACATGTAAAACAAAATGGACAAACCACGTATTTATGTTGATTTTAATGAGATGATTGAAGAAGACCTTGTTCTTCTATCAAAAACTGATTTAAAAAAAGATAGTGATGGTATTGAAATTTTGTTGTTTGAAGGTAAAAAAGTTGATATTTATATGGATGACGAAGAAGATGGTTTTGTTGATAATTTGATAGCAAGTGGCACAGTTGAGAGAAATAATTCTGAGCGTTTTAAAGTTTGCAAGTGGAACTGCCACATTGATAAAAATGGCATAATGAGTGAGAGCGATGAAGCATTAAATGTTTTTAATTCAAGCAATAAAGATGCTATACTAAAAAAGCTTTTATATATGACATTTCATTTTCAAAACTATAAATGGCTTTATGAGAGATGTTTTGAACTTGCAAAACACAAAGATATTGAAGTTCAAAAATTAGCTATTGTTTGCATAGGGCATATTGCAAGAATTCATCAAAAAGTAGATAAACAAAAAGTTTTAGCCTTTTTTGAAACTATAAAATACGATGAAAACTTAAAAGCTGAGATAGAAAACACTTTGGAAGACATAAGTATTTTTTGTAAAAATTAAGCTTTGCATGTAAAGCTTAATGACAAGCAGTTGCGATGTTTAACCCAAAAGATTTTAACATCTTGATATCCTCTTTTGGGGTATTTCCTTTTGCAGTAAGATAATCTCCTAAAACAACAGCATTTATGCCAGCTTCAAACAGAGCTTTTTGATCTTTTCCAAAAACAGCTTCTCGCCCACCTGCCATCATAAGTCTTGCATTTGGCAAGTATTCTTTTGCAAGTTTTACGCATTTTAACGCTTCTTCTTTGGTTAAAATCTTCTCTTTTACGGGCAAATTTGGATGTGGTATAAAAAAGTTAATAGGAGAAGTGTGAGGGTTTAAACTCTTTAATGCTTTATAAAACTCTACTCTATCTTCCCAAGTTTCACCTATTCCCATGATTCCACCAGTACAAAGCCCAAGTTCAGCGTTGAGAGCAAATTCACAAGTTTGATATCTCTCTTTCCAAGTATGAGTTGTGCAGATTTTTTCAAAGAAATTTTTTGATGTTTCAAGATTGTGGTTGTAGCTATCAACTCCGCTTTTTTTAAGTTCTGTTAAAGATTCTTTGTCACTACTTCCACAGCATGCGATTAGATGAAGTCCTAAATTTTCTTTTTTTATAGCAGATGCGAGTTTGCATATATACTCTGTTTTTTTAGGAGTTAAACTTCGCCCAGAAGTAACTAAGCAGTATCCTAAAGCTCCCTGTGAAGCTAAAATCTTTGCATGTTTTAAAACTTCATCTACACTTTTTTCTTTATAGGTTTCTACATCTGTTTTATATTTTGCACTTTGGGTACAGTAGGAGCAATCTTCCTTGCAACCTCCACTACTTACATTATTTATAGAACAAAGAAAAATATCGCTCAAAAAAATCCTTTACATGTAAAACTTAAATCATACCTTTTTTCTTAAATACAGCCAAAGGAATGATAACAGAACATATCATAAGAGCAATAGCAAATACGTATCCATATTCCCAGTGAAGTTCAGGCATCAAATCAAAGTTCATACCATAAACGCTTGCAATAAGAGTTGGTGG
>JBKECC010000050.1:0-5888 GCA_047974135.1 Campylobacteraceae bacterium
AAAGTAAATTTATAAGAATAAGGAAATAACATGACAGCGGAAACATTAAAAGCAAGACAAGAAGAGGCTATAAAAGAGGTCTTAGAGATATACCCAGACAAAGCTAAAAAAACTAGAGCTAAACACTTGGGCGTTGACTTACCTGATGGTGTCAAAGGTGCTTGCGATGTAACAAAAAGCAACAAACAAACTGTTCCTGGAGTTATGAGCCAAAGAGGTTGTGCTTATGCTGGAAGTAAAGGCGTTGTTTGGGGTCCTGTAAAAGATATGATACATATATCTCATGGTCCTATTGGTTGTGGTCAATATAGCCGTGCTGGTAGAAGAAACTACTACATAGGCACAACTGGTGTTGATACCTTCGTTACGATGAACTTTACAACAGATTACAACGAAAAAGATATCGTTTTTGGTGGAGACAAAAAGCTAAAAGCTGCTCTTGCTGAGATTGATGAACTTTTCCCTCTGAACAATGGTATATCTATACAAAGCGAATGCCCAATCGGACTTATCGGTGATGATATACAAGCAGTTGCAAAAGTTTATAAAAAAGAGAGCCAAAAACCTACCATTGCTGTTTCATGCGAAGGTTTTCGTGGCGTTTCTCAAAGTTTAGGACACCATATAGCAAACGATATGATTCGTGATGAAGTTATGTCAGATACCTCTTTTAAAGATGGGTTTGAAACTACGCCTTATGATGTAACAATCGTTGGTGATTACAACATCGGTGGTGATGCTTGGAGTTCACGTATTTTACTTGAAGAGATGGGTTTGAGAGTTATAGCCCAGTGGAGTGGAGATGCAACTTATAAAGAGTTGGCAATAGCTCCAAAATCAAAACTAAACCTCTTGCACTGTTACAGAAGTATGAACTACATAGTAAGACACATGGAGCAAGAGTTTGGTGTGCCTTGGATGGAGTACAACTTCTTTGGACCAAGTAAAACAACAGAGAGTTTAAGAAAAATAGCAGCATTTTTTGATGAGACTATTCAAAAGAAAACTGAAGAGGTGATAGCAAAATATACAGCTATGACTGATGCTGTTATAGCAAAATATAGACCAAAATTAGAAGGCAAAAAAGTTATGCTTTATGTTGGTGGTTTACGTCCAAGACACGTTATCGGTGCTTATGAAGATTTAGGAATGGAAATCATAGGAACTGGTTATGAATTTGGACATGGAGATGATTACAAAAGAACAAAAGATGAGTTAACGGGTGCTACATTGATTTACGATGACACAAATGAGTATGAGTTAGAGCAATTTGTTAAAAAACTCAAACCAGACCTTGTTGCAAGTGGTGTCAAAGAAAAATACGTATTTCAAAAAATGGGATTGCCATTTAGACAGATGCACTCATGGGATTATAGTGGACCATACCACGGATATGATGCATTTGCAATATTTGCTAAAGATATGGATTTAGCGTTAAATTCGCCTGTTTGGGCTCACACAAAAGCTCCATGGGTTAAAGAAGGAGAAGCATAAAATGCAAAATGTAGAAAATATTGTCAATGGACAAAAACTATTTTTAAAACCTGAGTATCAAGAAGTCTTTAAAAAGAAAAAAGAGTTTGAAGGTCACGCTGGAGCAGTTGATCCAGAAAAAGTTAAAGGGATTGCAAAATGGACAACATCTTGGGAATACAGAGAGAAAAATCTTGCACGTGAACACATCACTGTAAACCCAGCAAAAGCTTGTCAGCCACTAGGAGCTGTTATGGTTGCTCTTGGTTTTGAAAATACAATGCCTTATGTTCATGGAAGCCACGGTTGCGTTGCATATTTTAGAACTTATTTTACAAGACATTTTAAAGAGCCTACACCTTGCGTTAGCGATAGCATGAGTGAAAGTGCTGCTGTTTTTGGTGGTTTGGCAAATATGAAAGAGGGTTTAAGAAACTGCAAAGCGCTATATAAACCTGACATGATAGCTGTTTCAACAACTTGTATGGCTGAAGTTATAGGTGATGACTTAAATGCGTTTGTTATAGGTGCTCGTGCCGAAGCCGAAGGCGAACTTGACAATACTCTAATCCCAGCAGCTCACACTCCATCTTTTGCAGGTAGCCATATAACTGGTTATGACAATATGATGAATGCGATTTTACAAGAGTTAAATCCACTTGAAACTAAAGGCGATGTTGATGAGGAAAGAATCAACATAATCCCAGGTTTTGAAACATATCTTGGAAGTTTAAGAGAGATTAAGCACATCACTTCACTTTTTAGCGACAAAATAGTGATGATTGGCGACCACGAAGAACAATGGGATACTCCTGCAGGTGAGTACAAGCTTTACGCTGGTGGAACTCCACTTGATGTTGCAAAAAAAGTTATAAATGCAAAAGCAACTATATCTTTGCAAAAATATACAACTGTTTCAACTGGAAAAACTATAAAAAATCAGTGGGGACAAAACTTTGTTACATGTAACCCAATCGGACTTGGTGGAACAGATGCATTTGTGATGAAACTAAGTGAACTAACAGGCAAAAGTGTACCAAAAGAGCTGGAATTAGAAAGAGGACGCCTTGTTGATGCTATGCAAGATAGTTACCCTTATATGCACGGTAAAAAATTTGCAATCTGGGGAGATCCTGACTTTTTAGTAGGAATGGTATCTTTTTTAGTGGAAATGGGTGCGATACCAACTCATATACTTTGCCACAATGCTCCAAGAAAGTATTGGGAAAAAGAGATAAATGCTATTTTGGAAAAATCAAACTTTAAAGATGAGTGCCACGTCTGGGCTGGCAAAGATTTATGGCATTTAAGAAGCTTGCTATTTACAGAACCTGTTGATTTTATGATTGGAAATGTTTATGGAAAAGAGTTATATAGAGATACAAAAATCCCTCTAATCAGGATTGGTTTTCCTATATTTGACAGACACCATCTGCACAGATACTCTATAAGTGGATACGGCGGGGCTTTAAACCTTTTAACATGGATAACAAATTCCATACTTGATAAATTAGACGAAGAGACAAAAGAGATAGGAGAAACTGACTACTTCTTTGACGCTGTAAGATAAAGAGGGCACGGCTCCTTGCCTTCTTTATTTTTTTAGGTTTAAATTTTGTATGGAATAGTTTTTGCATATGAAAAATATAAACAAAAGGTAATGATAAAATGCATGCAACAAAAGAAGCAACTTATGGTTTTGCAAAAAAATTTTCTCATTACAAAGATTTTTATATCATTTTTAATGATCTCATCTTTTCAAAACTTGGCTTTGGTACCTTCAAAAAAGAGCCATATAAAGATGAGAATTATCTCTTTGAGTACAAAGATGCACTAAGAGAAGCCATCAAAAATGGTATAAATGTCATAGATACCGCGATAAATTATAGATACCAAAAAAGCGAAAAAGAGATAGGTGAAACACTTAGCCTTCTCTTTAAAGAAGGTAGAACTAAAAGAGAAGAGCTTATCATTTGTTCAAAGGGAGGTTTTATGCCTTTAAACTTTCCATTTCCAAAAAATCCTTATGAGTGGATTGAAGAGAATATCATCAAAAAAAACTTAGCAACAAAAGAGGATATAGAGCTTGATGAGCACTGTATCACTGGGGAATTTTTAAAAGCCTCATGTGAGACATCACTCAAAAATTTACAGATAGATTGTATAGATATATATTTTTTACACAATCCAGAAGTTCAGCTCCAAAAACTTGGCAAAAAAGCTTTTTTAGAAAAGTTAAAAGATATTTTTACTACCTTTGAAGAGTTGGTAAAAGAAAACAAGATAAGATATTACGGAATAGCCGTTTGGAACGCTTTTACAAATGATGAAAAAGAGATTGAACACATAAACCTTGAAGAAGTTTTTGATATTGCAAAAAAAGTTGCAGGAGTAAATCATCATTTTAAATACATACAACTCCCCTTTAACATAGCAAAATCAAACGCTTATGCATTAAATAATCAAAAAATGTCCGATGGAAATTACTACACGTTGCTTCAAGTTGCACATAAATTAAATATTGGAGTTATTGGAAGTTCATCTTTGCTTCAAATGAATCTTTTTCAAAAATCATTCAAACCAGAGATTGGCTACTTACTTGACCCAGATATGAAATTAAAAAGCGATATTGAATTAGCTCTTCAATTTGTTCGCTCAACTGAAGGCATCATTACTTCACTTTTTAGTTCAAAAGAGCCTTTACATGTAAAAGAAAATATAAACATTTCAAGCATAAAAAAAATAGACAAAAAAAGTTACAACCTTTTATACAAAGTAGGTAAAAATGATATATGACATTGTAGTTGTGGGCTCTGGTATAGCTGGACTTATGGCAGCCATAGAGGCAAAAACAGATACAAATAGCGTGGCTGTTGTCACAAAAGGAAATGTTTTTAAATCAAACAGTTCCGTTGCAAGTGGTGGCATAAACGCTGTTCTTGACGAAAATAATACCGAAGAGTTACAAAAACACATAGACGACACACTAAAAAGTGCCAAAGGTTTGGCTGACAAAAAAAGCGTTGTTTATATGTGTAAAAGCGCTTCAAGGATAATAAAAAAATTGGTCAAATATGGCGTTGATTTTAACAAAGATGAAAACGGAAACATTGTTCAGCGAGCCTTTGGAGGAAGTAGTAGCAAAAGAGCCTGTTTTGTTGGAGATGGCACTGGTTCAGCCATCATGCAAGCTTTGATAAAAGAGGCAAGAAGGGTTGGAGTTGAGTTTTTAGTAAATAACTTTGTTATGGATATAACAAGGGTAAATAAAAGAATAAGTGGCTTAGTTGTACTAAAGAAAAATGACTCTTCTGTTGTGGTTTATCTTGCAAAAGCAGTTATATTTGCTGGTGGCGGATATGGTGGAATTTACAGAGGTTATAGCACAAACGCGCAAGATTGTTCAGGAGATTTACAAAGCATAGCTTTGCGAAATAACCTCGAACTTCAAGATTTAGAATTTGTACAGTTTCATCCTACAAGTTTTGCAAAAGGCTGTTCTTTGATTTCAGAAGCTGCAAGAAGCGAGGGTGGATTTATAGTAAATGGCATGGGTGAGAGTATCGTTGATCCACTTGGCACAAGAGATGTTGTATCAAGAGAGATTTTCAAGCAAATACAAAATAAAAACAAAGTCTATCTTGATTTAACTTTGATTCCAAAAGAGACTTTGCTTGCAAAACTTCCAAACCTTTATAAAAATGCTAACAATTTAGCAGGAGTTGATATAACAAAAGAACTTTTAGAGGTAACTCCTTCCGTACACTACATAATAGGCGGTATAAAATCCGAGTTTACATGTACAGATATAAAAGGGTTGTTTGTTTGTGGTGAGTGCGCATCTTTAGGCATTCACGGAGCAAATAGACTTGGAGGAAACTCTCTGCTTGAAGGTGCAGTTTTTGGTGAATTAGCTGGTAAAAAAGCAAGAGAATACATTGATGGAAAAGATTATTTGCCTATTGATTATAGTCTCGTTATAAAAAATATGAGATTGGTTGATAGAATTTTTTCAGATGAGAGTACAAAAAACTTTAACGCAATAAGACTTTCCGTTGGAAAAACTATGTTTTTAAAAGTTGGCATCATAAGAGATGAAGAAAAGTTACTTGAAGCGCTTGATTATATAAAATACTTACGACTTGAGTCAGCTTCATTGCATTGTTATGACAAAAGTAGAGAAAACAATGTGGAGTTAATAGCCATTTTAGAATTAAAAAATATCCTAGAACTTTGTGAAGCCATCATATACTCTGCTCTATATAGAAAAGAGAGTGTTGGTGCGCATTTTAGAGAGGATTATCCAAACTACGATGAGAAAAAGATAAAACACACAGTTATAAAAGAGTTAAAAAGAGGATATTTTAGGGTGCATTATGAAGATAATGCTTTTATCAAATTTTTAAAAAGAAATT
>JBKECC010000102.1:0-1861 GCA_047974135.1 Campylobacteraceae bacterium
CACAAAGATTAAATCACTTAAACTCTCTTGTTACACTATATAAGGTATTAGGTGGTGGATGGGATAGGGAAAGGGAGTTGTAGAGAAAGTGGATATGTTTACATGTAAAGAAAGAGGATAGGTTGCGTGATTGCATGTAAAGAGTATTGTGCTATAGTTCTGCAAATTTTTAGGATATCGAATGAGAAAACTTTTTTTATTGTCTTTTATAGTCTTTATTTTTATTGGATGTGCAAACAAAAATGATTTACATGTAAATAATCCTATTGTTTCTACTCCAAAATTAGACGAGATAAAAACTACTTATAGAGATGCAAACAATGAGATAATTGGTGGAGTAGTTACAAAAATTGCACTTCTTGAAGATAGCATTTGGAGTATTGAGATTAAGAAGATTGGCGATATAGATGTAGAATATATAACTTTTCAAGCAAAAGACATAAGAAATTTAGAAATCAAAGATAATATTGTTGCAACTATAAGAGGCAACATGGCTACCAATATAAATTTTTTAGATAAAACCATTTTAGAAGTTAAGCAACCAATTATACCAATTACAAAAGATAGTAAAAAAATAGAAAAAGAAGTTTTTAACAAAAGAACAAAAGAGAGACAAACCCCTTGGATAGAGCTTCCAAAAGATGAGATAATTAATCTTAATTGACATTTTTTAACGTTTACCCGTCGTTTACCGTCATCTCTTATACTTTCAAAGTGATTTTATTTAGCTCCTTTTGAAATGGAAGAGGCACGATGTTCATCAAATCCCCAAAATAGCCTCTTCTCTTTCTATTTCACGCATTTCTTACCAACACTACGAATTTAACAATTTTTAATATTGATTATTATTTATACAATTCTCTAAGAATAAATAAAATATAATGCCAACATAAATTTTATGCAAGGAGCATACATGAAATTAGTTAAATTGAGTCTTGCTGCAATTGTTGCAGTTGGTGCTATGACAACAATAGCTAGTGCGCAACCACTTGAAGAAGCTATCAAAAACGTTGAAGTGAGTGGTTTTGCAAGATACAGATTTTACAGCGAATCAGATGTTGATGTTGGTGATGGTGGACATGAGAGAAACAGATTTACTGGTGAATTAAATATTGAATCAAAAATTACTGATAATATAAAATTTGGTATCACACTTGCAAGCGAAAATGATAATTATGCTGCAAATGATGCAAGTTCATCAGGTGGAATAGATGTTGATAAATTTTGGTTTCAATATGCAGTTGAAGATTTTAGTGTAAAAGCTGGTAAATTTGAAGTTCCTACTCCTTGGACAGATCCAGGTGATGGCGGAAGTAGAGGAAATGGCGCTTTAGCTCTTTATACAGGTTTAGAAAATTGGACATTTGCTGGTGCATACTATACACAAGTAAATGGTTTTGATCAACTTGATGCTGTAATAACTTATGATGGTGAAGATGTTATGGCTCTTGCTGCTATAGGAGCTTATGAAAATTTTGGCTTCCAAGTTTGGGGTGCTAGAATGACTAACATATTTGATTATGCAGTATTTGGCCAAGTTGATGTAAATTTTAATGGATTTACAGCTATGGCACAAGCAAACTATTTGAGATTGGAAGATAACGCTAAAACACTTTTAGGATCCTCTGATAAATCAGGTATATTTATGGTATTTGATGTTGGTTATGCAAGCGATTTTTTTTATGTAACTGGTGTATATGTTAAAACAGATAAAGTTTTGCCATTTTACTCATTAGCAACAGATAATGATGGATTTATACAGTTTGGTCAACAACTATATACGATTTATACTAACGAAGCCGATGCAAAAACTTTTTATTTATATGGTGGTTTAACTTATAATAAATATGGTGCTGAAATT
>JBKECC010000124.1:0-5136 GCA_047974135.1 Campylobacteraceae bacterium
AGATAGTAGTCTCTGGTGCTGGTGCTGCAGGCATTGCTTGTGCAAATATGTATATACTTTTAGGTGCAAAAAACATTGTTATGCGTGACTCAAAAGGTGTTATTTATAAAGGTAGAGAAAACTTTGATAAATACAAAGGTGAATTTGCTATAGAGACAAAAGATAGAACTTTAGCAGATGCTATGAAGGGTGCCGATATGTTTTTAGGGCTTTCAAAAGCTGGTATCGTTTCAAAAGAGATGGTTAAAACTATGAATAAAAACCCTATAATCTTTGCTCTTGCAAACCCAACTCCAGAGATTTTACCAGAAGAAGTTTTAGAAGTTAGAGATGATGTTTTGATGGGAACAGGAAGAAGTGACTATCCAAACCAAGTAAATAACGTTCTAGGTTTCCCATACATCTTTAGAGGTGCACTTGATGTAAGAGCTACAAAAGTAACTGAAGGTATGAAGATGGCAGCTGCGATTGCACTTGCAAAGTTAGCAAAAGAAGCAGTTCCAAGTTATGTAAAAGATGCATATCAGGGTGAAGATTTTAGCTATGGCAAAAACTATATCATACCAAAACCATTTGATAGAAGAGTACTGCCTTGGGTAAGTACAGCAGTTGCAGAAGCAGCTATAAAAGATGGTGTTGCAAAAATTAAAGATTTTGATTTAAAGGCATATAGAAAATCGCTCGAAGCAAAAATGTAAGGAAATTTTATGGAAAATATTCATGTTGTAAATCATCCTTTGATTGAGCACAAGTTAGCTATTTTAAGAGATGTAAGAACAGAATCATTTCAATTTAGATCACTTGTTGATGAGATTTCATACCTACTTTTGTTTGAGGCAACGAGAGATTTACCACTTCGCGATGTTGAGGTAAAAACACCAGTTGGCATTGCAAAGTCAAAAAAACTCTCTCGTGGCATTATGATTTGTCCGATTTTAAGAGCAGCCCTTGGAATGCTAGATAGCGTTTTTAAACTCATTCCTGATGCAAGTGTTGGATTTTTGGGATTTCAAAGAAATGAGACAACACTTGAAGCAGAGTTTTTCTACGCAAAACTTCCAAGTGATCACGCTAAAAGAGTTGCAATCATCATAGATCCTATGTTTGCAACCGGTGGAACTGCCATCGACGCTGTAAAATTTTTAAAAGAAAAGGGAGTTGGCGATATAAGATTTTTAAGTATCGTTTCCGCTCCTGAAGGTCTTAAAAGATTTTCAAAAGCGTATCCTGATGTAAGAGTTTATACTGCTTGTATAGATGAAAAACTAAACGATAAAGGCTATATAGTTCCAGGACTTGGTGACGCTGGAGATAGAGTTTTTAACACACAAAACTAATCCCAATTCTTTACATGTAAAAGTTTACATGTAAAGAATTGATTCGTAAAATAATTAATATAAGTACCATTGTTGAAGTGTTTTACATGTAAAAAAGTTAGGATGAAATTCATCCTAACTTAAAACAGTTAAGCTTTTACTGTTTTTGGTTGTTTAAACACCGTTAAATCCGAAACTTTACCAGTAAACTTTTCAACATTTACCAAAGCTGTATGAGAGATATTTCCATTGGATAATTTTGAAGTAGGAATATCAATGGTTAACACATTAGGAGAACCGTTTTTGCAAAGAGTATCTTTTTCTGAAGGATTTTCAGGGTCGTACCAAGCTCCTTCTGTTAAATTTACAACACCTTCTCTTATCTTATCTGTTACAAATGCACCAGCTAAAACTTGACCTCTTGAGTTAAAAACTCTTACTACATCACCAGTTTTAATGTTTTTCTTTTTGGCATCATTTGTATTTATCCATATAGGCTCTTTGTTTGCTACAACATTTAATTTTCTTAAACTCGTATTTGCAAGTTGTGAGTGAAGTCTATTTGATGGATGTGCGCTTATCATGTGAAATTCTGCTGGTTTATTTTTCATGCCAAGCCACTCAACTGGCTCAAACCATTTTGCATGTCCAGCACAATCGTCATAATTCATATTTGCTATGGTTTGTGAAAAAATCTCAATCTTGCCAGATGGAGTTCCAAGCGGATTTAAAAGAGGATCTTCTATGTAGTCAGCGTGTCTTATAAATTCATCACTCTCTATAGTTGATTCAAACGATAAAGGCTCATTTTTAGTCCAAAACTCTTCAAATGTTGGAAATTCCATACTTTTTGCTTTAGCTTGTTTTTCGGCAACCCCGTAAAACTCTCTAAGCCATGTCATTTCATCTTTGTTTTCTGTAAACTTTTCAAAGATATCAAACTCTTTTGCCAAATCAGAAAATACCTTATAATCATCTACTGATTCGTACTGTTTTTTTACAACTTGTTTCATTGGAACTATGTTTAGATTTGAGTAATCACCAGACATAGACAGGTCATTTCTTTCATAAATAGATGTTATTGGCATCACAATATCTGCCATTCTTGCTGTTGGTGTCCAATATATCTCATTTACAACAACTGTTCTCGGTTTTCTAAAAGCCTTTATTAGATTGTTTGTATCTTGATGGTGAACTAAAGGATTTCCGCCTGCCCAATATATAAAATCAATATCAGAGTATGTTATCTTTTTACCATTGTTGTCTATAGTTTTTCCAGGATTAAGCAAAGCATCCGCTACTCTTGCAACAGGAAAACTGCTTGCAGCTGCATTAAGAAGCCAATCTGCACCACCGCTACTTTCGCTACTGCCCACATTTATACCGCCAAGAACTGGTGCATCTGTTGTTGGAATACCACCATTTGAGTAGTGGTAAGATAAACCAAAACCTCCACCAGCAAGTCCAATTTGCCCAAGCATAGAAGCTAAAGTTACAAGTGCCCAGTGTGGTTGGTCTCCGTGATGAGCTCTTTGCATACCCCATCCAGACATAAGCATTGTTCTATTGTTATAGAAAAGTTCCGCAAGTTCTTTGATTTTTCCTTCTGGTATACCACAAATCTTTGAAGCCCACTCTGGAGTTTTTTTGACGCCATCACTTTTACCTAGCAAATACTCTTCAAACTTATCAAAACCTTCTGTGTACTCTTCTATAAATTCTTTATTGTATAAGTTTGTTGAATGTAGATGATAAGCCATACCAATCATCATCGCAACATCTGTATTTGGCACAGGAGCTATCCACTCACCACCAAGAAAATCACAAGTATCATTTTTTACAGGTGTGATATGTATAACTTTTATACCACTTTTTTTTAATTTATTAAAATACTCTAATCCTTGAGCATCTGTTATACTCCATGCAATCCTAAGAGTTCTAATAGGATCAGCACCCCAAATAACAATAACTTTTGTATTGTCAAGTATAACTGGCCAAGAAGTTTGTTGTTCATAAACTTCGATGGTACCCATAACGTGAGGCATGATAACTTGCGCGGCTCCTGTTGAATAATCTCCCGTTGAGCCAACATATCCGCCAGCCATTTTCATAAATCTTTGTAAAAGAATTCTGCTATTATGAAGTTTTCCAGGACTAAACCAACCGTAAGAGCCTGCAAAAACACCACTTGGTCCTTTTTGTTTGTATGTTTTTTTAAGTTCATTTGCTATAAGTTTTATAGCTTTTTCATAACTTACTTGAACCCACTCTTCAGAACCTCTAAGCTCTCTTTTTGGGTCATCAGGATTTGCCAAATATGATTTTCTTACCATTGGATAGCGAACTCTATCTTCAGCGTAAACTAAATCACTAATTGTTTTAACAAAAGGATTATCTATAGTTGTTTCTACTGCATTTTTTGATGAGATAACTTTACCATCTTTTACAGTGGCTTTGATGATTCCCCAGTGTGCACCCGTTAAAACTTCACCATTTATAACTAAATCGGTACTAAATTTTTTTATGCCAGCAGCAAATAGTTTTGAACGCTCAAACATAGTATCTACAAAAGGTACAGCAGCAAAAAGAGCTGTAAATTTTAAAAAACTACGCCTTGATATATGATGACTCTTACTCATTTTCTCTCTCCTTGTATAAAATGTTTTTTTAAATTAACTATTTTTTTGAATGTTTTTGTGCATATTGCGTGATAAGCAATACATCTTCACTTGAAAGAGCTGTTCTTCCTTGCATACCTTTTATAACCGCTGGCCATTGATTTGCAGTAAACTCATTTGTTGGATGTGTGGTATGACAAAGCCCACACTGTTCTTCAAGTAAACTTTTTGCTTTTACGTATAGTGGTTCAACGCTATCAACTAAATTTTTATCATCAATAAATATAACCATTTCAACATGATTCCAGTCTACTTTTCCCTCGTTGTCTTTTTCGGTTTTTAAAACTTTTATATCAAGAGTAGATTTTTTTGCAAAAGCTGCCATGATGATTCTCTCACCCTTTGCAAAGTAGAGCATACTGCTAACACCATCTTGCATCCAACCATCAAGTTTAACTTTCAACTTATCAGCATGTTTTTCTAATATTTCAACTTTCGTAGTTGGAAGAAGTTTTCCATCGGCTTTTTTTGTAGTATCAACAGAATAAGCAGGCAGCGTCTCTTGCAAATACATTGTTTGTGCATTTAGTAGTGTAAAAGCAGTGATACATGTAAGTAAAAAAACTATTTTTTCATCTATTTCTCCGTTATATATTTGTAAACATAACCTTAAAAAAATATAAATTTAAAACTATTGGTAATTTTATTAATAAAAATCTTAGATATATATTAAATATTATTTTTTTGAATATTATTTTAATATTAAGAATTTTTTTAGCTTAAAAAATTAAAAATTTTGTATTAGTGTCAAAGTTTTTACATGCAAAAAGAGTTTTTGATATTTTAGTTTGAATGTGTTTTAACGATTTTTTAGTAATGCACAAAGAGTTGTATGCAAGGTTTTACATATAAATAAAGTTTTTTAAAATCAACAAAAGAAGTTGATTAGTGTAAAAATTAAGTGATGGAAATTCTTACATGTAAACCTTTCAAAGTTTACATGTAAGCTACCTAAAACATTTAAACCCAAAAGAGATAAATTACTTATCTCTTTCTTTGTTTATCTTTCTTTGTTTATCTTTCTTAAAACCTATAATTAACCCTAAACATACCAGAGTGTTCTGTTGTCTCTTTTGAATACTCTCCTAGATATATAACAGAGAAGTAAAGATTTGTTGTTGGTAAATAAGTAAGTCCTAAAT
>JBKECC010000130.1:0-2228 GCA_047974135.1 Campylobacteraceae bacterium
ACCACTTTATAACTTAGTTGATAGAAAAGAGTTTGAAGATGAGTACCTAGACTTCGTTACAAAAGAGCATATTCTAGTTACAAGTTACAAGGCAATTGCAAGCGGATTTTTAAGTGGAAAATATAGAAAAGAGAGCGATTTTAATACAACAAGAGCAAGTAGAGGCGATTTTAAAAAGAGATACTTCAACGAAAGAGCTTATAAAATACTTGGCTTAATGGATGAAATCTCAAAAGAGAGCGGTGCTTCTTTAACCAAAATAGCTAGAGCTTGGAAACTAAGCAAGCCTTACATCACTTCAGCTATTGCAAGTGCTACAACAACCACTCAACTAAAAGAGATTATAGAAGCACAAAATGTGAAGTTAAGTAAAGAACAACTCAAAAGATTGGACGAAGCAAGTAACTACTAAAAAGTTTACATGTAAAGGATTTTTTATGCACTTAAAAGTTGGAGATATAAACGAAGTTAGAGATGTTTGCTCTTCTTATAATACAGCTAAATCTTTGCAAACTGGTGGAGCTGAGGTGTACGCAACTATATACATGATAGGACTTATGGAAAAAGCCGCATTTTTGCTACTTGAAAACTCTTTAGATGAGAGTCTTAGTAGCGTTGGAGTGGAAGTAAATGTATCCCACATAAGCGCTACACCTATTGGAATGAGTGTAAGAGCAGTTGCAAAAGTTTTAAATATAGAAGAAAAAAGAGTGGAATTTTTAGTAGAAGCATACGATGAAGTAGCCAAAATAGGCGAAGGTAAACATGTAAGATATGTCATAAACAAAGAGAAATTTTTAAAGAGAACATATCAAAAGTTACAAAAATAGTTTACATGTAAAAATAATTTATATATAGGGTTTATTGATGACCAAATCAAATTTAAAAAACAACCAATGGGTGATTTTAGCCGTTTTAATGGTAGCTTTTACACCTATGGTTTTAGCACTGACAGTATTACACATAGCGATTCCTTCTTTGACGCTTGATTTAAGGGCAACAGGAACTGAGGTTTTGTGGATAATTGACATTTATCCATTTATCATGGCAAGCTTGCTTATTCCTATGGGAACTTTAGCAGATAGAGTAGGACATAAAAAATTACTACTTATAGGACTTTTTATATTTCTTATCTCATCCGTTCTTGCAAGCATTTCAACAACTGCACTTTTTTTGATTTTTTCAAGAGGGGTTATGGCTTTTGCATCTGCTATGATTATGCCTTGCATCTTAGCCATCGTAAGACAGGTATTTGAAGACTCAAAAGAGAGAGCTATGGCTCTTGGTATATGGAGTGCGGTTGGTTCAGCCGGAGCAGCTCTTGGCCCACTTATAGGTGGATTTTTGCTAGAGCATTTTTGGTGGGGCTCTGTTTTTCTTATAAACATACCAATCATGCTTTTTGCCATACCATTTGTTTTTATCTATATCTCTTATAAACCAATCACTAGTAAAAGTAACTGGACTATCGGACAAACGCTGATTTTGATTTTGGCTCTTATGAGTATAGTTTACTCGATAAAATCAGGATTAAAACCAGATAGCTCAACCTTACAAGCCATTTTTCTAGCACTTTTTGGTATTTTGCTGATGTTTTGGTTTGTAAAAATTCAGCTAAATTCAAAACAACCAATGCTAGATGTTAGTCTGTTTTTAAAACCAGCAATCACAACGGGCGTGATTATGGCGCTTGTTGTTATGGGAGCTCTTGGTGGAGTTGAGCTTACAATCGCTCAAGAGCTACAATTTGTCGTTGGTTTTACTCCTCTGCAAGCTGGACTTTTTATGTTGCCAATCATGATATCTTCAGTATTTGGAGGGCTTACTACAAGCTTTTTTTTAAACAAAATAGGCTTAAGACTATTAGCAAGTTTAACGCTTCTAATTGCATCTCTTAGTTTATATGGCTTAAGCATGAGTGATTTTCACACTGTAAATATCCAGATAGTATTACTTTTAGTTGCACTTGGATTATCTTTAAGTATTGGGCTAACTGCATCTTCTGTTGCCATCATGGGTAGTACTCCAGTGGAAAAAGCAGGTTCAGCAGGAGCCCTAGAAGCTACATCTTATGATTTGGGTTCTGGACTTGGGATAACTATATTTGGTCTTGTATTAGTTAAGACTTATAATTCTCATATTTCACTTAGTGATAGTTTATCAAGCAAGATAGGAGAGTCTGCAACGCACTCCATAGGAGAGACTTTTATAGATGCAAAAGATTTAAA
>JBKECC010000002.1:0-2430 GCA_047974135.1 Campylobacteraceae bacterium
AATTGCTGCAAAAGGTATAGAAGCCTCAAGTGGAAGATTTTTAAATGAGATTTTTTTAGATTTTCTTCCAGCTGAAAGACTAGCTTATCTCTCTGGACCTTCATTTGCAAGTGAAGTACAAAGAGGATTGCCTGCTGCAATTGTTGTAAGTTCAAAAAATAGAACATTAGCTAGGGAATTTTGCGGTTTATTTCCTGATTTTTTAAAATCATATGCAAGTGATGATATAGCTGGTGCTGAAGTTTGTGGAGCTTATAAAAACGTTATAGCAATTGCTAGTGGTGTTTGTGCAGGGCTAAACTTAGGGCAAAATGCAAGAGCAAGCTTGATGGCAAGAGGTTTGGTTGAGATGGAGCGTTTTGGGCTTGTTTTTGGCGCCAAAGAAGATACTTTTTTAGGGCTAAGCGGTGCAGGGGACTTGTTTCTAACTGCTTCAAGTGAACTTTCTCGAAATTATAGAGTTGGACTTGGTCTTGCAAGAGGACAAAAGCTTGATGATATATTAAAAGAGCTTGGAGAAGTAGCAGAGGGTGTTTTTACTTCAAAAGCTATAAATCTTCTTTCAAAGGAAAGAGATATCTACACACCAATCGCAAGAGAGGTTGAACTTATACTTGATGGAAAGCCACCGCTTTTAAGCTTAAAAGATTTGATGAGTTAAAATTCATAAAAAGTTCTTGAAAAATAGAGTCCATAAATTAATTTTATTTTAAGATATAAACAAAAATACTTTTGCTCTTGGTTTTTTCAACTAAACTTTTAGTTTTCTTCTCTTTCTTTTTCCTTGAAGAAAAAGAAACAAAAATTCAAGTGCTAGTGCTTAAAAACCTAAAATTTTCACTCGAAAGATAAAAAACAAAAACTCGTGATACCTCAAACATTTATTTTTCTTAACGCTTTCTCACTCAAATTTCTTAACGGTTTTTGCCGCAACGCACAGAAAATACCATTTTGAAACTAAGTAATATGTAAAAAAAGACCCACAAATTTAAGTTTGAAAGATTTGATGAGTTAAAACTCGTAAAAAGTTCTTGAAAAATAGAGCCCATTTGCACTTGCTAAATCACTACAAACCCTCTTTTCTTTTTTTATCTGCGCTCTTAACTCTTCTAAACTTAATTCATTATCTAAAACTTTAAAAACAAAACCCATCATGAGCCTTATTTGTGAACGAAGAAAACCGTTTCCTAAAAAGTTTATAATTGTAAAGTTTCTATATTTGTATGCAAAAGCTTTATATATGGTTCTTTCATCACTACTTGTAGGACTTCCTGTTTTTTTAAAATAGCCAAAATCGTGATTTCCAACAAATTCTTTTAGTATCTCATTTAAAAATTCAATATCTATATCTTTTTTAAAATGTGCAAATTCACTTAAAAACGGCGAATGAGAGTCGGTACAAATATATCTATAAAGTCTTTTGGTTGCACTATATCTTGCGTGAAAATCCTTTTTTACATGTAAAACTTTTTTTACATGTAAAAAAGGATGAAGTTGTCTGTTTAGCATAATTTTTAGTTTTTTTAAATCACTCCAAAATAGTGGCAAGTCAAGATGAATAACCTGATTTAGAGCATGTACATTAACATCTGTGCGTCCACTTCCTTGAATGTCAGAATTTATACCTAACTCTTTACATGTAAAGATTATCTTATCCATAACTCCATTTTTATTTGGTTGTTGTTGAAAACCACAAAATTTGGAGCCATTATATGAAAGATATATAAAAACTCTCATCAGTATCGTTTGAGAATTTTTTGCTTAAAGTAGAGTGCTGAAGAGATAAAAAACGCTAGAAAAACAGCAACTATTCCGAGCGGACTTAACCCACTTATACCAAAAGTTATACCAAAATATGTGAGGATAACTAGTGAAATAAAAAAGTAAATTCCACCTTTTTGATAGCGATAAGTTACAATACCAAAAGATAGTGCAAACATAGTAGTTGCAAGAGGAAAGAGTGCTAAAAGTAGATAAAATATAAAATCTTTTGACTTCTTTTTGTTTGTAAATATATCAAGCCAATAAGTCCCAACGCTCTCAACCTGTCTTATCTCATCTGTTATGCTTGATCTTAAAATCATCTTCTCAAAGTCAACTTGATGCATGCTAGCATTTGTTATATCGTAAGCTTTGCCTTTTTCAAGCTCCAATCTTACACTTCCATTTTCATTGATGATATAAGCTTCGTTTGCTGATATGATTTGGTCTTTATTGTTATCTTCTGTGTACATAACTATATTTTCATATTTGTCTTTATCGGAATTATTTATAAAAACCATCCAACCAGAAAACTTTTGTCCAAACTCTGTTGCTCTAACGTTGAACTTTGCTTCTGCTTTTTTGTATTGAACAAAGTTTGATTGCAGATTCTTTGAAAGTGGCATAAAAACCAATACATTTACAGCTAAAAATGCAGATATTAAAAAC
>JBKECC010000026.1:0-12698 GCA_047974135.1 Campylobacteraceae bacterium
TCTGCTGCTTTTAGTTTTGTTACAATGCCACCAGTTCCAAAAGTAGAGCCTGCTTTTAGTGGCATGATGAGTTCGTTTTCATCTATCTTATCTACATTTTTTTTAACTTTTGCATTTTCATTTACTCTTGGGTCATCATCGTAATATCCATCGATATCAGAGAGAATTATAAGCAAATCTGCATCCAAAAAGTGTGTAACGTGAGCTGAGAGTTGGTCATTGTCCCCAAAGATTAACTCTTCGGTTGCTGTTGTATCGTTTTCATTTATAATAGGTAAAATACTATGTTTTGTTAGTGCTTCAACTGCGTCACGAATTCTTTTTGTTCTTTTTCTTGAGTCAAAGTCATCAGCTGTAACTAAAAGTTGAGCTCCAAAATGTCCATGTTTTTCTAGCCTTTCATTGTACTCATGTATAAGATAAGGTTGTCCAATAGCAGCTAGGGCTTGGCGATTTTTAACATTACTTTTGTCTAATTTTATTTTTGAATATCCAGTAGCAACTGCACCTGAAGTTACAACGATTACATCGTAACTATTCATGGCATCATTTAAAAAATTTACTAAATTTGAAAATCTCTCATCACACAAAACACCTTGTTCATTTAGAACATGAGTTCCAACTTTAATTACTATTTTCTTCTTCATCTTTTACCGCTTTTATGATGTCATTTAAGGCATAAACTAATGTTTTTATATTGAAATTTGTTGCTGAAGATATTGGCAGGATAAAAAACGCTTCATCTTTGTTTGCTTCATATGTTTCTTGCAAGAATGCAGGCAAATCACCATCAAGTTTGTATCTTCCTTTTGGTAGTTTGCTTTTTACATGTAAAGATTTAAAAAACTCTTTTATCTTTGTGTCTGCTTCTTCTTGGCTTAACGCATCAACTCTTGACAGAGATAAGGCAAATCTTCTTTTTGAAAGAAGTGATGAGAATTTTTCAAGTTCACTTTTTAGCGTTGTAAACTGCTCTTCCAGACTTCTATAATTTGCAACATCAAGCATAAAAAGTAAAAATTTAGTTCGTTCAATGTGTTTTAAAAATTCTAATCCTAAACCTTTTCCTTCGCTTGCACCTTCGATGATTCCAGGGATATCTGCCATAACAAAAGAGTTGTATTCATCAACTTCAACAACGCCAAGTTTTGGTGTTAAGGTTGTAAATTCGTAGTTTGCGACTTCAGGTTTTGCATTCGATACAACAGAGATAAGTGTAGATTTACCAACATTTGGAAAACCAACAAGCCCAACGTCTGCTATAAGTTTAAGTTCTAGCCTTACTAAACGACTTTCACCTTCTCGTCCTGGTTGTGCATAGCGAGGTTGTTGGTTTGTGGAACTTCTAAAGTGCCAGTTTCCAAGCCCTCCTATACCACCTTCTAAAAATAGAACTTTTTCACCTTCATCAACTAAATCAAGCAAAACTCTTCCGCTTTCTACATCAATGATTTGTGTGCCAGGAGGAACAATAACTTCAAGGTCTTCACCTTTTTTGCCACTTTTTCTTCTGCTTGTACCTTGTTCGCCGTTTTTTGCTTTTAACTGTTTAAGTCCACGAAAGTTCGCTAAAGTGTGAGAATTTCTATCTACTTTAAAAAAGACATCTCCACCACGACCGCCATCGCCACCGTCTGGTCCGCCTTGAATAACATGTTTTTCACGTCTAAATGATGCAGCGCCAGCTCCACCTTTTCCAGAACTAAGAGTTAGTTCTACATTGTCACTAAACATTTGTAAATTACCTTTTTAAAATAGAAAGAGAAAGAAGAATGAGAGTGCGAAACTCTCATTTTATTTATATAACTGGATAAACAGAAACTTTGTTTCTTTTAGCGTCTTTGCGCTCAAATTTAACAAATCCGTCGATTAATGCAAAGATTGTATGATCAGTACCAATACCAACGTTTTTACCAACATGAACTTTTGTTCCACGTTGACGGATAATGATGTTTCCTGCTCTTACAAATTCGCCACCAAATTTTTTAACACCTAACCTACGACCAGCTGAGTCGCGATTATTTTGGGTACTACCTTGACCTTTCTTGTGAGCCATTCATTTCTCCTTATGCCGCTATTTTTACAACTCTAACACGAGTGTATTGGCGTCTAAAGCCTCTTTTTAATTTAGAGTCTTTTCTTCTTCTTTTTTTATAAATAACAACTTTTTTGTCTTTGCCTTCAGTTACTACTTCTAGCTCTACAGTTGCACCTTCTACAAATGGTGTTCCGATTTTTAGTTCACCATCGTTGATAGCTAAAACTTCTTTAACTTCAACTTTATCCTTCGGTTGAGCGTCAAGTCTATCGATATTTAAATAATCGCCTTCTTGAACTTTGTATTGCTTACCACCGTTTTTGATAATAGCGTACATTGCTATCCTTTGACTTTGGATTTTCTCTTTTTACAGAACCGTGATTTTACTAAAAAATAGTTTAATTAGAGTTTAATAACTCTTACATGTAAAGCAGTTTTTTCTTTTTAGGCAGAGAGTTTAGGATAATCTCGTAAGATTCTGTGATGAGTTGTCTTAAAAACTCTTCTTTTATTTTTGAGTTTTGAAAATATAAAGAGTTCCAATGTTTTTTATTCATATGATAACCAGCTGTTATTTCAAGGTAAGTCTCTCTTAAGTGAAGATTTATAAATTCATCATTTTTAAAATTCATAACCGGGATGCCTTTGTCTTCAAAAACAAGTAAAAACATCTTGTTTTCTATCCAGTAAAGTGTTGCATCCCAGCTTGTTTTATACTCTTTTGTCGCCCCATTTAGTGATAGGGCGATTTTCTCAATTAATTCAAAAGTCATTCTTTTAACAGATCAAGGCTCTAAACTTGCTAGATAATCAATCTCTTGAGATTTAACTATACGTATAAAGTTTGTACTTCCCTCAACCCCAGCAGGATAGCCAGCAGTTATGATGTATGAACTTTCGTGATTTACCCAACTATCTTTTAACGCTTTTGTAAATGTATCAGCAAGCATGCCGTTTAGTGTTGATTTTTCAATTACAAGTTTTGGCTCGATGCCCCAAGCAATTGTTAAAGTTCTTGCAATTCTCTCATCATGACAAACAGCAAATATATCGCTTTTGATTCTATATCTTGCTAATTTTTTAGCAGACTTTCCTGAGCCAGTTAGAGAAATGATGGCTCTTACGTCAAGGTTGTCTGCAAGTCTTACTGTTGAGTTTGAAATCACATCGGTTTCATCAAAATATGAAAAATCTTTAAATTTGTTATATGGATAAATTTTTTCTGCTTCTTTTATAGTATTTGACATCGTCTCAACAACATTTACAGGGTTTTTACCAACAGCACTCTCTTCGCTTAACATCACAGCGTCAGTTCCATCTAAAACAGCATTTGCAACGTCGCTTATTTCAGCTCTTGTAGCAGTCTCTTTTTCTGTCATCGAAAGAAGCATTTGAGTTGCAGTGATGATAGGTTTTGAAGCAGCATTTGCTTTTTTGATGATACTTTTTTGTATACTTGGAACTTTGTAGTATGGAACTTCAATACCCAAGTCACCACGCGCAACCATTAAACCATCGCTCGCTTTTAAAATATCATCTATATTTTCAACTGCATCAAATTTCTCTATTTTTGCGATGATTTGTACATTTCCGCCAGCATTTTTTACTAACTCTTTAGCGTATAAAACATCCTCTTTTCTTTGAACAAAAGAGATAGCCATAAAATCAACTCCATTTGCAACACCCCAAAGCAAATCTTTTTTATCTTTTTCTGTTACAACATCAATATTAATTTTTGTATTTGGAAAGTTCACACCCTTGTTTGATGAAAGTTTTCCAAAGTTCATAACCTTTGCAACTACCTTACTCTCACTTATCTCTAAAACCTTTGTTCTAATGTTTCCATCATAAAGGTAGATAAATTCATCCACTTTTAAAAGTGGCAAGATTTGTGGTTGATTTATGCTTAGTTTGTAGTGTGCAGCGCCTATTTGTTCGCCTTCAATCTGCTCTTTGTGAAATTCTAAAATATCATTTTGTTTTAATTCAAAATCACTTTTCAATTTTCCAACACGGATTTTTGGTCCGCATAAATCTTGTAGAACGCCAACTCTTCTTCCAACTTTTTTTTCTGCTTCTTTTATGTTTTTTAGAGTTTGTGAGTGGTATTCGTGACTTCCATGACTAAAATTAAGACGAAACACGTTAACTCCAGCCTTTATTAAACCCTCCAAAATCTCTACTGAATCACTTGCTGGTCCAACTGTTGCTAAAATTTTTGTCTTTTTTTCCATTTTGCTTTATCCTAATTAAAATTATAAACTCGATTAAAAATCGTATCATATTAATGTTTAAAGGTTACGAAATTGTTTCAATTTTTAAAAGTAGGAAATAAAAGAAGTTTACATGTAAAGAAAAATCCTTACATGTAAAAAGTTAAAATTGGTTAATTAACCAATTCTTTATCAAATTTTTCTTGGTTAAAGTTTGCACCAAGCCATGCACAGGCTCTTTTTGCATCAATCTCTGCATTTCCAAGGCAGCTTGTTGCTCCTGGACTTGGAGTCATGTTGAAGATAATTCCCGTTTTTGGATTTATGCTAGCTTCTCCAAGCATTAATCTTTGTTCTGGTTTATTTAAAACTTGAGGTCTAACTCCACCAAAACCTTTTGCATATTTGATATCATCAAGTTGCAATGAAGGAACAAGTTTTCTTATATTTTTTAAGAATACTCTTTTGTTTACATAAGGTATTTCATAAACAAAGTTTTTCAAAACATAATTTCTAATTGTTGAATCAGCAAATAGATTTTTTATGATTTTTAGAGTTTTCATATCTAGATTTAGTGTTTTAAAAAATTGCGGAACAGATGAGAGTCCGTGGTATCTCTCAAGTTTTGGCATAGCAAGAGCTGTTGGGCCAAATCTTGTAACACCACCTTCTGTTACATCAGGATCACCGTGAAGTGCTGCAAAAGGAAGTTTTGGATTTTGCACCATATAAACTTTACCATTTAAGAAAACATTTTTTGTTATGTAGTAGCTTCCAGCGATTGGCAAACATCCAAAATCTTTTCCATGACCCATTTTGTGAGCTAAGTATAAAGAGTGTCCACCAGCATTTACTACAACAAAATCGGCTGTGAAAATATCACCTTTTCTTGTTTTTAGCACATGCACATCACCAAGTTTTTTTATATCAACAACTTCTGAGTTTAAAAACACATCACATTGTTTATCTTCAACTTTTTTAGCATTTTCTACTAAACTTTCTGTCATCTTGCCATAATCAACAGTTGTGTAACAATCTTGTGTTCCCACACCTATGATATTCTCTTTTCTCTCTTTACCATTTTCATCAAAAATAAGTTTTGGCTCAATCTCTTTTAGTTTCTCTTTATCGTAAACTTCTAGATATGGGAAAAGCTCTTTAAAAGTTTCGTATCTATTTTTCATATACGCAACTTCCTCATCGCCAATACCAACAGCCATTTTTTGATGTTTGAACATGAATTTCTCTTGATATCCATGTTGCAAGCAGTAATGTATAATCATGCTTGCCGTTCTTTTTACAAATTTGGCTTTATCGAGCGTGTAATTTGTCTCGATATCACCAATATGTATCGTTTGAGAGTTGCCTTTTCCACTTGAACTAAGAGTTGCTAAGCGATCGTACTTCTCAAGAAGTGCTACAGATTTTATATCTGTATAAGTAGCTAGCTCATAAAAAAGAGCAGCACCTGAAATTCCTCCACCAACAATTACTACATTGTAGTGTTTTTCTGACATTTTCCTACTCCAAGTCATTAAGGCATTTTGTTCATCTTGTTATTGCTAGCAAAAAATTATAACAATAAAGAAACATGACAGACAATTTAATCATTTTTTATTTAAAGTTTTGCTTAGAAATTGCATAAATATTTAAAATAATTAGTAAAATTTAAAAAAGATAAATTATATCCTATTTAGCTAGTTTTAAGAAATATGACACGAAAGTGACTTTTGTAAAACATCCTTTACCATCTTTAAAAATTACTCGTCGAACTACTAAATTATAGCTATTGCTTCGATTTCTACTTTTGCATTTTTTGGTAGAGTTTTTACTGCTACGGTACTACGAGCTGGTTTATGTGAGCCAAAAAATGAACCGTAGATTTCATTTACTTTTGTAAAATCATTTATGTCACTTAAGAAGATTGTTGTTTTGAGTACTTTTTGTAAAGAACTTTTTGCCTCGCTTAAAACTTGACTTAAATTTTCTAAAACTTGTTTGGTTTGCTCTTCAATATTTTCATCTAAAAATTCTCCATTTGGCTTAAGAGCTATTTGTCCTGAAGTGAAGATGAGATTTTCAAAAATCATAGCTTGTGAATATGGTCCAATTGCCTCAGGTGCATTTTTTGTTGATACTATTTTCATTTATTTTTTTCCTTAATGTATTAAAATCTTTTTATTAAATCGCTAAAAACTTTTTCTAAATCTAAAACTTCTTTTAGTGCGCATCTCTCATTTGCAGAATGAATTGTGTCATTTACCACACCAAATTCAACTGTGCTTACCCCAAACTCTCCAAAAAATCTAGCATCACTTGTACCGCCAGCAGTCGAGAGTTTAGTTTCTTTACATGTAACCTCTAAAATAGATTTTTGGATGTTTGTTACAATTTGTGAATTTTTTTCTGTCATGAAAGGTTTTGCACTTGGAAAAAGTTTTAGTTCATACTCTAAACCTATAAAAGAATCATCAATAAAGTTTTTTATATCTTCTTTAGAAGTTTTTGTAGAATTTCTAACATTAAACATAAGTTTTAGTGAGTTTGGAGTTAAGTTTGTAACCTCATATCCTGAGCGAATATCTGTGATAACTAACTTTGAAGGGGAGAAGAATTCATCTCCTTTGTCAAAATCATGGCCAGCGATTTTGCTTAAAATCGGAGCTATTTCGTGTATTGGATTTTTTGATTTTTCAGGATATGCAGCGTGTCCTTGAATACCTTTTAGAGTTATAACTCCATTTATGGAGCCACGCCTACCAATCTTTATAGCATCCCCAAAACTTTTTTCACAAGTTGGTTCTGCAACTACAGCAAACGAAGGCAGATTATTTTGTTCTTTTAAATATTTTAAAACTTCAATCGTTCCATATTTTGCATCACCTTCTTCATCGCTTGTAAGCAAAATTGAGAGTGTGCCATTAAAATCTTTTGCATTTTTGCAAGCATGTAAAAATGCACAAACTCCACTTTTCATGTCTTGTGCGCCTCTGGCATAAATATATCCATCTTTTTCTATTGGAACAAACGGATCACTTTCCCAATTTTCGCCAGCAGGTACAACATCAACATGTCCTGCAAAACAAAGATGTATGCCAGCTCCAAATGTTTTTGATAAAAATAGATTTTTTACCCCATTTATATCTATGCGTTTTACTTCAAACTCATCCATATATTCTGCTATAAAATCTAAAAGCCCAGCATCATTTGGGGTGATTGAAGGTGCGCCAAGCAGTTTTAAAAAAAGCTCTTTTGTAGTCATTGTTTTTCTTTACATGTAAAAGATTATATCTTTTGTTTTATAATCTCTTCTTTTCTTTGAGTTAAAAACTCTTCTAAGTTATACTTCGCTCTAAAGTTTTCTGTTAAAATGTGGATAAGCAAGTCGCCTAAATCTATAACAATCCAATCTGGACTTGCATCTATATTTATAAAAGACTCACCATTTGCTTTTAGAGTTGTTTTTAAGTGATCTAGTAAAGAGAGTCCGTGACGCTCACCCATCGAAGTTGCGATAACAACACAATCTACAAAATAGTCTTTATCTCTTAAGTCAAAAACTAAAATATCTTCAGCTTTTTTATCGTTCAACTCTCTTGTGATTAAATCAATTCTTTTTTCCATTTTTTTCCTTATAAAAATCTACAACATCTTTTCTAATTTGAATGGGTATAAACTTCTCGTTAAAAGAGACTCTTAGATTTGAAGATTGGATATTAACATTTATATCTATTTTTTTCAAGTCTTTTGGCACCTTTATGCCACCTCTTGTTAAAACTACAACTTCTACCATTTTCATAAGTTCACTGTAACTGTGCCAAAGATGAAAACTCTCCAAAATATCAGCTCCAACAACAAGATAAATTTTTGATGGATTGTAGCAGTGTTGTATATATTTTACTGTTTGAATCGTTGGAGTTGGTTTGTGTTGTCTTATTTCGTAATCTAAGATAGTTACATTTTTATAAGAGGTAAAAAGTTTTTTAAGCCAAAATAGTCTCAAGTATGGTTTTACAAAATACTCTTTTTTAAAAGGGCTTATAAAAGTAGGTGTTACAAAAATTCTATTTACATGTAAAGAGTCGTTTATAGCGTTTACCGCTATTTCATGTCCAATGTGGGGTGGGTCAAATGAACCTCCAAATAATTCTACTGTCATTTAAACTTTTTTATACCTCGTTTTGGTTAAGATTTCTTATTTAAAATAGGTGTATTATAGCAAGGAGAGAACCAAAATGGCTTTAAAAGTTGCAATCAATGGATTTGGGCGAATAGGACGTTGTGTAGCAAGAATTTTAAATGATAGAAATGATATAGAACTTGTTGCGGTAAACGACACAGCAAGCCGCGAAATGACAAAACAGTTATTAAAATATGACAGCGTTCACGGTACATTTTTAGATGTTGTCGAGTGGCTAGAGGATGATTATCTTCAAATTGGAAAAAACAAAGTTAAGATGTATTCGACAAGAGATGCAAAAGAGTTGGATTTTGCAAAGCTTGGAGTTGACATTGTCTTAGAGTGTACTGGAGCTTATCTTACTCAAGAAAAGGCACAAGTATTTATAGATGGCGGAGTAAAAAAAGTGTTATTTTCTGCTCCTGCAAAAGATAAAGAGACGCCAACCTTTGTTCTTGGTGTAAATGAAAAGGAGTATAAAGGGCAAAGTATTGTCTCAAATGCAAGTTGTACAACAAACTGCTTAGGACCAGTTGCTAAAGTTCTTGATGATGCCTTTAAAATACAAAAAGGTTTAATGACTACGATACACTCGTACACAAATGATCAAAATCTTTTAGATGTAAAACATTCACGCGATTTGCGTCGTGCACGTGCAGCTGCGCTTAATATGATACCAACAACCACAGGAGCTGCAAAAGCTATAGGACTTGTTTTGCCACATTTAAATGGAAAACTTCACGGTCAAAGTGTAAGAGTTCCAACTCCAAATGTTTCAATGGTTGATTTAAACGTTTTAGTTGGTAAAAAAACTTCAAAAGAAGAGATAAATGAACTATTTAAAAAAGCTTCAAACGGCTCTTTAAAAGGAATTTTAGAATTTGATGAAGATTTTAGAGTTAGTGAAGATTTTCAAACAAGCACTTACTCTGGTTCGGTTGCTGGCGATTTAACTCAAGTGATTGATGGAGATATGATAAAAGTTATGGCTTGGTATGACAATGAGTGGGGTTATTCACACCGCTTGATTGATATGGCACTTTATATTTCAAAAAAATAATTTAAAGGGGTTAGTTGTGAGTTCGGTAAGGTCTATAAGAGACATAAGTATTGACAATAAAAAGGTGTTTATAAGATGTGATTTTAACGTTCCAATGGATGAATTTTTAAATATCACTGATGATAGAAGGATAAAATCTGCAATCCCAACGATTAGATACTGCTTAGATCATGGTTGTAAGATAATTTTAGCTAGTCACTCTGGTCGTCCAAAAGGAATAGAAGAAAAATTTTCTCTAAAACCAGTTGCAAAAAGATTGCAAAGACTTTTAAATAGAGATATCATTATGGCAAATGATGTGGTTGGTATAGATGCAAAATCAAAGGCAGAAGCCTTAGGTGATGAAGAGATTTTACTTCTTGAAAATCTACGTTTTGAAAAGGGTGAAACCAAAAACGATGAAAAACTTGCAAACGACTTAGCCTCTTTGGCTGAAGTGTATATAAATGATGCTTTTGGTGTTTGTCACCGCGCTCACGCTTCTGTTGAGGCAATTACAAGATTTTTTGATGATGAACATAAGGCTGCTGGATTTTTACTTCAAAAAGAGATTGAATTTTCACAAAACTTACTAAAAAAAGCAACTCGTCCTTTTGTAGCTGTTGTTGGTGGAAGTAAGGTGAGTGGAAAACTTCAAGCACTTCACAATTTGCTTCCAAAGGTAGATAAAATTATCGTTGGTGGTGGTATGGCTTTTACATTTTTAAAAGCTCGCGGCTATGAGATTGGAAACTCAATAGTTGAAGAGGATTTGATAGAAGACGCAAATAAAATTATACAAAAAGCAAAAGAGTTAAAAGTTAAGTTTTATCTACCTGTTGATGTTGTAGCTGCTCAAACCTTTGCTGCTGATTCTGTTATAAAATTTGTTACAACACAAGAGATTCCAGTTGGTTGGATGGGTCTTGATATTGGTCCAGCAACTGTAAAAGTGTTTAAAGAAGCATTAGCAGATGCACAAACTATCCTTTGGAATGGGCCTATGGGTGTTTTTGAATTTGAAAAATTCTCAAAAGGAAGTTTCAAAATTTCTCATGCCATAGCAGAAGCTCATGCGACTTCGGTTATTGGTGGTGGAGATACGGCAGATGTTGTGGCTCGTGCTGGCGATGCTGATGAGATGACATTTATCTCAACAGGAGGAGGTGCTAGTTTGGAACTTATGGAAGGCAAAGAGTTGCCGGGCATCAAAGTTTTAAGAGTAGTAGAAGACAAATGATAATTGCGGCAAACTTTAAAACAAATCATACAAGAGAGAGCACCTCACAATTTTTAGAAGCTTTAAATTTTTTCTTGGATGCAACGCAAAATAGTGCTGAGATTAGAGTATTTCCACCTTTTACAGCACTAAAGAGAAGAAATTTAAAAAATAGCATAAAAATAGGCGCTCAAAACTTCTATCCAGTAGCAAATGGCTCATTTACTGGTGAGATTGGTTTGGATCAATTAAACGAGTTTGAAGTGGCAAGTGTTTTAATAGGGCATAGTGAGAGAAGAGAGATATTAAAAGAGTCAAATGAGTTTATAGCTCAAAAATTTTCTTTCATAAAAGAGACAAAAAAAGAGATAATTTTTTGCATAGGTGAACCTTATGAAGTTCACAAACTTGGTCTTGAAGCTACTATGGAGTATTTGTTAGAGCAGTTTAATGGCATTGATATAGAGTATGAAAACTTGATAGTTGCTTATGAGCCAATCTGGGCTATTGGAACTGGCGAGAGTGCAAAAATAGAGATTATAGAACAAGTCTTAAAAGCATTAAAAGCTAAACTTCCACGCATTCCACTTTTGTATGGTGGAAGCGTAAGTGCAGAAAACATAGAAGATATACTTTTCTTGCCGTATTGTGATGGTGTTTTGGTTGGTAAAGCAAGCTTTGATGTTTCAAGTTTTTGTACACTTATAGAACTTGCAAATAAAGTTCAAAAATAACTTACATGTAAAAAGGAAATTCATTATGATAATGAAAGGTAAAAAAGGTTTAATAGTTGGAGTTGCAAATAACAAATCTATAGCTTACGGTATAGCTGAAGCTTGTCAAAAACAAGGAGCAGAACTAGCTTTTACGTATTTAAATGAAGCGTTAGAAAAAAGAGTTCGTCCTATAGCTGATGAACTTGGAAGTAAATATGTATATCCGCTTGATGTAAATAAACCTGAGGATTTAGACAATTTAACAAAGTTGATAGAGAAAGATTTTGGCAAGATTGATTTTGTTGTGCATTCTGTTGCTTATGCACCAAAAGAGGCATTAGAAGGAAGTTTTATAGATACAACAAAAGAGGCTTTTGATATAGCCATGGGAACTTCAGTATATTCGCTTGTTTCACTTACTCGTGCATGTTTGCCTGTTATGAACGATGGAGGTTCAATCCTTACTTTATCATATCTAGGAGGCCCAAAATATGTTCCACACTATATCGTTATGGGTGTTGCAAAAGCAGCGCTTGAGTCAAGTGTGAGATATTTAGCTGTTGATTGTGGAAAAAGAGGAATTAGAGTAAATGCTATAAGCGCAGGGCCTATTAAAACTTTAGCAGCAAGTGGAATTGGCGATTTTAGAATGATTTTAAAATGGAATGAAGCAAATTCAGCTTTAAAGAAAAACGTAACTATAGAAGAAGTTGGCAATAGTGGAATGTACCTCTTAAGTGATTTAGCAAGTGGCGTTAGCGGTGAAATACACTACGTAGATGGTGGATATAACATCATGGGAATGGGGCAGGTTGATAAAGATGATGATGGAAAAACTTGTCTTGCTTGGGACAAAGTAAAATAACTTAATGAAAAAAATACTTATAAAAAAAGTAGCATATATAATTTTCATGCTACTTTTGATAAGTATCATCTCCTTTTTAGCTATCAATCTTGCACCAAACTCTTTTTTTGCAAGTGGTGAGCTAAATCCAAACATTACTCCTGAATCTGTAGAGCAGTTAAAAGCAGTTTATGGGCTAGATAAACCACTTTTTATTCAGTATTTTTCATGGCTTCAAGCTATTTTATCTCTTGATTTTGGCATCTCTTTTGTAAGTGGAAAAGAGGTTAGCACTGAAATACTAGCTCGTTTGCCTATAACGCTTTTGATAAATATAATAAGCCTTGTTTTAGTCTTTTTTATATCAATCTATCTTGGTGTAAAATCGGCTCTAAAAGAGGGCAGAACAACAGATAAAAGTATAAAACAAATCGCACTTGTAAGTTACG
>JBKECC010000027.1:0-14736 GCA_047974135.1 Campylobacteraceae bacterium
AAGAGTGTGAGATTTGCTGGTGCGAATCAAAATATGGAAAAACCTAGGCACCAGTACATGTATCAGAACTTATATATCCAGGTGTTGTTGGTTTTGCTGGAGCAACTGGACGTATGGTAACAACTTTAGGGCAAAAAGCAGCTGATTATCCGATGTATAACAAACTAACAAGCGGATTGCCTAAAAATTCTTGTGCTATATCGCAAGGTATTGTAAATAGTACCGTTTGCAAAGTATATAAAGCGTAAGGGGGAATAAAATGAAACTAGGATTAATTATTGATAAAAGAAGATGTTTTGGTTGTCAAGCTTGTACCGTTGCTTGTAAAGCACAAAATGGAACTCCTCCTGGAGTTTTTTGGTGCAAGACATATCAAACAGAACATGGAAAATATCCAAATGCTTTTATAGAGTATACACCAAAGATTTGCAACCACTGTGATGATGCACCTTGCGTTAGAGTTTGTCCAACTGGTGCATCAATGAAAATGAAAGATGGAACAGTGCAGATTGATATGAATGTTTGCATCGGTTGTGAAGCTTGTATAGCAGCTTGTCCTTATGAGTCACGTTACTTAATTAAAGAAAAAGCTCCTACATATTGGGAAACTGGTAAGCAAACAGAGTGGGAAAAAACTATGCAACCTAAATTTAAAGCCGGAACGGTTTCAAAATGTACTTTTTGTGTAGATAGACGTTCACGCGGACTTCTTCCTGCTTGTGTTCAAACGTGTGCTGGCGGAGCTCGTATCTTTGGAGATTTGGATGACCCAAATAGTGAAATTTCAATCTTGATGAGAAAAGAGAAACCGCTTCCGCAGCCTTCAAAATTTGCGGCGAAACCAAATGTTTTTTACATTGAAGATGAGAAAATTAAACCACGCGCATAGTGGTTATAGTTCAAGGTGTTTGTAAACACCTTGATTTTTATACAGGATGGAAATTATGATTTTTAAAAATAAGAATAAAATGGTTGAAGAGCTTCAAAGTGATGCGGAAATTTTTGCACTTTTGGCTAGTTTTTATCTAACAAATCCAAATGGAACTTACGCAAGCGGTATGGCTGCTTTGGAGGTTGATATGATTGAAGACAAAACAATGAAAAAAGTAGTAAAAAAAATACGTGATTATGCGTCAAAATGTGGCATGGATGAGTCAGAGGTAAATCTTTTAGAGTTGAAACGTGACTGGACAAAACTGTTTCGTGGCATCTCTCCAACCTATGGACCAAAACCACCATACGCACAACTTTTTAGCAATGCGGTGGACGTAACTTTTTTATCTGCACTTGCTGAATTGTATCTTGATGTGGGCTATGTGGGCTATAAAAAAATTGACGATAGACTCGATTATATAGGAATCGTTCTTGATGCTCTTGCTGTTATAAATATCTTAAGAAAAAAGAGTGTTGAAGACAACAATGAAGTAGAGTATAAACGTTTGACTTATATTTTTAATTGCATTGCACAACAATATTTTGCATCCTGGTTTAAAGATTTTCAAGAATTAGCTCAAACTCATGTGAAAACACCATTTTTTGAGGGTGCTATAGAATTAACGGCATTGGTAGCTGAAGATTTTTCAATAAAATCGCAAGCTACTAATTATGAATTACCATAAAGGAGAATTAATATAATGAAATCAAAAAAAATTATAATTGTATTATTAATATTAGTTGGATGCGTTTTAGGTGTAATGTTTTCAGGACTTGGCGTTGTTGTAGCACACAAAACAAGTAGTGATAGTTACTGTATTAGTTGTCATACAAAACACTCTTTGGTGCCTAATAATCCGAAATTTTCTCACTTCAGCAACCGTGTTGGAGTAACTGTAAAATGTGGAGATTGTCACATCGGTCAAGGTGTTGGAAATTATGTAAAAGCAAAGCTTGGTGGTATGAAAGATGCTATCACTTACATAACTACAAGAGATTTTGATACAAAAGAGTATATAGATGAGCACAGAGATGAGTTAGCAGAAAAAGCGTTACGCAATATAGCTAAACTTGATTCACAAACATGTACAACTTGCCATGCTAAGATAAAAAAAGATCTTCCAGCAAGTATGGATCCATTAGCTAAAGAGGTGCATGAGTACAACAATGCAAAACCGCTAGCTGACCAAAAACAGTGCATCTTTTGCCATAGAGGCGTTGCTCATGAGTACAATAAAGAGTGGGCGGCAAGACACAGTTTAAGTTTAAACAGCAAATAAAATAAATTCTCTCTTTTGAAACGTTTTATCATAAAGAGAGAATTCTTACCTTTTTGTTTTTTCAAAGGAGTAGATTTATGAGAGTTGTGTCATTTATATTTGGCTTGGTTTTTTTGGTTTCAAACTGTTTTGCAAATCAAGCAACTGATAAATTAGAGTCAAATTTGGTAAATTATGATTATGTTAAATATGCAATTGGAATTGGTACAACAGAGAGCATAAAGGCAGTTTTGGTTGATTCGCGCTCACATGAAGATTTTCTTAAAGGCACTATTCCAACAAGCACAAATATACCTTATGATGATATGAAAACCTATATCCAAAAACTAAATAGTGTAAAAAAAGATAGAGAGATTATACTGTTTTCAGATGAAACAAGTTTGGATAAAAATAGCATAGTTATGATGTATTTAAAAGAAAAAGGGTTTAAAAATATCAAAGTTTATCAAAAAGGTATAGCAGAGTGGAATGGCAAAAATTACTTAGAGATAAGTTTGCCAGTTATGCAAGATATCGTAAACAACAATAAGGCTTTTTTGATTGACTCTAGACCTTATATGTTTTATATGCAAGGAACAATTCCAGGAGCTGTTTCAATTTCAGATACAGAATTTACAGAGTTAAAAGGTAGATTGCCACGTGACAAAAATACACCAATAGTAATTTTTTCTATGGATTCTTGTGTAAAAACACACAATGTTGCTAGTGAATTAATCGCTGATGGGTATAAAAATGTGAAAAAATATGCAGGTGGATATCCTGAATGGCAAGAGACACATGTAAAACCAAAAGATGAGGCAAAAGTAGAGGTAATTGCAAAAAATGAGCCTGTTTTTGTTGATGGTATTAAACTTGGAAGTGACACAGGAACGGTTGAGCCTGAATGGTTAAAAGAGCAAATACTAAAAAACAAAGTTCCAAAAAACGTGCTTTTGGTTGATGTAAGAGATTTTGAAGAGTATAAAGTAGGGCATTTAAAAGATGCTATTAATCTAGACGCTGCAAAATTTACTCCTTTGGAAATCTTTGAAAAATTGCCAAAAGATAAAATTATTATCTTTACATGTAACTTAGGAAATAGGTCGGTTGAAACATTTTATAGACTTAAAAAAGCAAAAATAGACACTTCTAAAATTTTTTATTTTAACGCAAGTTATACATGTAATGAAAAAAGCGAGTGTGATATTAAAATCAATCAATTACTGGGATTATAAAAGTAAAATATCATCAATAAAAAGGATGTTAGAAAGGATATAAATGAAAAAATTTACAAAATCACTTATTTTAATATTCTTACTCTTAAACCTATCATACGCAGCAAGTTTTCCAGAACCAGGACTAGGGCAAAAGTACTATATGGTTTTCATGAAAAATGCTACTGGTATGAAGGGTTCAGATTTTACAAAACTACAAACTATGCTTGAATGGAAAGAGTTATTTGATAATGATGGAGAAAAATTTATCGAAGTATATAGCAACAAATTTCCAGCCCTTGAGCCATTTTTAAGAAGTGAGGATTTTCAAAAATTTAGAGTTGATCTTCGTCATTTTTTTATGTTTTTTGCCAAAGATGCCCTTGGTGTAGCGGCTGGTTGTTAAAACTGTATATACAAAAAAGTTTACATGTAAAAGCTTTTACATGTAAACTCTATTTTAATGTTTAAAAAGTTGCCGAAAAGTTAAAATTGTATCTTCTTCTATCCCAAGTTGAACCATAAGTGTCTGATCTAACCTCTTTATCAAGAATATTATAAATTCCAAGTCCTACTTTAAAGTTTTTGTTAATATCATAAGATATGCCCAAATCTACAAAGTTATACGAAGGAGTTCCTTTTGTCATCGATGTTCTGCTTAAATAGTCAGAGGTTTTGCTTCTAAAGTTTGTTTGAATCCAAGTGTTTATGTTGTGTCTTACTTGATAATCAAATCCAGCATTAAACATATGTCTTGGCATTTTGTTTAATGGTTGACCTTTAAAGGCACCAGTTTTTTGTTCACTTCTTGTGTATGTATAGCTTGCATACGTTTTTAAATTTGAAGATATGTCATAATCAAAAGTTGCTTCAATACCTTGCATTTCTGCCTTTGCTATATTTTCATAACTTCCAAGGTATGACCACATTTGTCCTGCATAAGAACAAGTTCTTGGACCACCAAAAACTCCAGAGCATCTCTCTTTTTCTGCGATTTTATCTTTAAATGTTGTATGAAAAAGCATCAAACTTAAATCAAGATCTTTGTAATTTGAGTATGTAAATCCAAGCTCATAATTTATACTTTTTTCAGGCTCTAAGTCTGGATTTCCAAACAAAAGTCCAGCACCTCTCCATGTAATAGAACCAAAATCGGTTGAAGCTTGTTTGATATTTGGTTGCATATAACCAGTTGAAATTCCACCTTTTAGTGAAAATCCATCTGTTACATGGTAAACCGTATATACTCTTGGCGTAAAATGACTACCAAAATTTTCATCTTTGTTGTATCTAAGACCAACTGTAAATGCTAAATCATCAGTTGCTTGCCACTCATCTTCTAAAAAAAGTGCCATTTGCCATCTTGTAAATTTACCTTTTCCAGAATTCAAGCCGTTTGTTGCTGTATCTTTTAACTCTTCATCTTTGTATTGTCCACCAAAAGTAAGAGTATGTGAATTAAAAAAGTATGTTTCTTGAGTATTGAAAAGAAGAGTATTCATCCTAACATCGCTCATTCCAGAATTATATGGAAGTCTATTTTGGTTATATTGTAGATAAGTGTCAGTTACCAAGTCACCATATTTTCCTTCGTGTGCAAGTAGATAAGTATTTGTCTCAATCTCCAAAGATGAATCACTACCCAAGCCAGCATTTGTTTTGTTTGCTTTTGATTTTATTTCTTGCAGAGCGTAACTGTAACCAAGCGATAAATCATTGTTTTCGTTTATAGCCCAAACCAATTTAGCATTTGCTTGTTTGTTTTCCTCATCTCTGTTCCCTTGAGCGATGTTGTCTTCATCTCTTTGCCCATAGATACCGTTTAATTGTAGAGCTAAAGTATCTTTTATAAGAGGACCCGCAACATAAGCAGATGATTGCCAATAATCGCCAGATTTTGAATCACCTTGCAAGGTATACTCACCACCAACCGTTGCAGTCCACTCGTTAGGTACTTTTTTTGTGATTATATTTATAACACCACCCATTGCATCAGAACCATATAAAGATGACATTGGTCCACGAATCACTTCTATTCTATCAATAGCACTTAGTGGAGGAAGCATACCTTTTAATCTTCCCTCAGCCATGCCGTTTGGGTTGATTCCCTCTCTTCCTGTAACTTGTTTGCCATCTGTAAGATACATAGTGTATTTACTCTCCATTCCTCTTATAGATACATCCTTGGAATCTCCGCCACCTGTTACAAAAACACCCGGTATACTTTTAAGAGCATCTGTTACATCTTTGTAAGATTTTTTCTCTAGAATCTCACTAGTTATAACAGAGATACTAGCTGGCGCATCTGCAACGTTTTGTTCAAAACCAGAAGCAGTTACAACCTTTATCTCATTTAACCTTGAGGTTTCATTATTGTCAGCAAAAGCAACAGTGCACAAAGCACTAATTGCAACTAAACCCATTACATGTTTTATCATGTCAATTCCTTTATTAGATTTTGTTATAAAACACAAAAAGGTAATTACTGTCAATCTATATAAACAGGTTGTATTTAAATGATATGCACCTAATCAAAAATACAAATATATTTATATAATACTGATAATAATTACCAAGTGCAAAAATTATAGCACAAATATAAATATAAACATATTTAAAAAAATAAATTTTTTAATTTTTTAAAGAAATATTTCAGAGAGCGATATTTTGCATAACTAAAAAGAGTAGAAAAGTTTACATGTAAAAGCTTTACATGTAAACTTTATTTTAAGATTTTATAACATCCTTTTTTATAAGCAAACAAGCAAGTGAGAAGATGATACAAACTGTAAATTCTATGCCCAAAATAGAAACCGTGCCATTGCTTATTAGTCCAGATACAAGGGTGATTAAAAAAGCTAGAGTCATTTGTATAGTCCCAAACAAAGATGAAGCAGAACCGCTATTTTTGATAAAAGGAGTGATGGCAAGCTCTGTTGTCACTGGAAATAAAATACCAACAAAGATAAGATAAATAAACAAAATAACCAAAACAAGATTCATCGATGAGGTAAAAATCATAACTAAATACATAATGATACCAACTACAACCATTGAGAAAAGCGACTTTTTGACTATATCGGTTGGTATTATGTATTTTGATAAGACGCTAACCAAGTAAGAGCCAAACATAAGCCCAAGAGCGTTTGTGGCAAAGATAAGACTAAACATCCCACCAGAATATCCAGCTTTTTCCATAATCAAAAAAGGTCCATTTGATACATAAATCATCAATGCACCGTTTATAATGCCTGCTATGATTGAGTATGTTAAAAATTTTCTTACTTTTAAAATCTCAAAATAAGATGCAAACATACTCTCTTTTTTTTGAGAATTTAAACTAAAATTCTTTGTTTCAGGCAAAAAGAAAAGTGTTAAAACAAATAAAATCACACCAAGAGTTGCCATAGCTAAAAACAACATTTCCCATTTTTTAGCAAATGACAATATAAGATTTCCAAAGACAGGAGCTATGATGGGAGCAACTCCTACAATCATGGCAAGCAAACTATATATTTTAAGTGTCAAACTTTTATCAAAATAGTCTGTGACGATGGCGCGAGATATAACTATGCCACCACAACCACCAACTGCTTGAACGAACCTTAATACCCAAAGAGCTTCAACTGAAGTTACAAACATACAACCAATAGAAGCTACTACAAATATAAATAAAGAGATAAGTATAGGCTTTTTACGACCTAGTTTATCCGCTAAAGGCCCCCAAATGAGTTGTCCAACGGCGAAACCACCCAAAAATGTTGCAAGTGAAATCTGTATAGATGCAACATCGGTTTTAAGTGCATCAGCCATGATGATAAAACCTGGCAAATATGTATCGATGCTAAGTGGTTCAAGGGCTGTTAAAAGCGCTAAAATCAAAACTACGATTAATCCAGATATACTCAAACTTCTCACGATAAACTCCTAAAATTTTTACGATATTTATAAAGTGATATACTTTCAAATATACGTTTTAAAACAAGGCGCGGATTATAGCATAATATAAATACGTTCATATTGAAAAAATGTTACAAAAGGATTAACATGGGAAGAAGCAAAACTCTAGATAGGAACAAAGTTTTAGAGGCAGATGAGAGTATCTTGGAAACTGACGGATTATAAAATCTGAGTATATCGTCTGTTGCTAAGGCTTATGGCGTTACAAATGGTGGAATTCAGTACGCTTTTAAAGACAAAGAGGGGCTTTTGGTAGCTGTGATATAAAGATGGTACAACGAAATTGATGAAGCAGTTGAGAAAAAATTACCAAGAAATTATAAACTTGAAGATAAGATGATGATGTGTGTAAAGCTTATGCAAAAAGATGAAACCATTGGCTCGCAAAAAATACCTTTTATGCTCTCAACACTCATACAACAAAAAAATCAAGCAGAGAAGATAAGCAAATGGTATGGTGATTATTTTAATTTAAAAGACGATAGTGAGCAAATACAAAAGTTAAAACTTGCATTTTTGGCTACCGAAGGAGCTATGCTTTTACGAAAATTTGGCTTTTTGAAGATGACAAATAAAGAGTGGAAAGAGATTTTCTCAAATATAGATAAATACTTGCTCTAATTTCTAAAATATCTTTACATGTAAAGATATTTTATATAAAGAAGACCTTGTGTAAGGAGGAATTACACAAGGCTTTTGTGATTTTTATTAACTCTCTTTTAATTAGAAGAGGTTCAGTAACACCATCTAATCCAGCCAAACCAAGTGCTAAAAGAAGTGCATTTTGAGCACCTTTGTAAGCATCTTTGTTTTCATAATACTCATCAAGTGAGTGAGAAGCTTTGCACACACCACCTTTTCCAACTGTAAGAGCTGGAATGCCAAGAGATACAGGTATATTTGCATCCGTGCTTGCACTCACAAGAGTAGATTTTACATCCACTTCTCTTTGTGATATTAGAGCTGCTTGAAGGATTGGAGAGTCGTTTGTAACAGAACCAGCTGGTCTGTCACCTATCTTTTTTTTCTCAACCGTGATTTTTGGTTCTATGTTCCATCTGTCATTTTCTTCTACAACGCTTTTATCTATGGCGTCTAGTATCTGTTTTTCAAGTTTTAAAAGTTCTTTTGCATCTGTTGAGCGCATATCAATTTTCATAGTAGCAGTTTGAGATATAGCACCTATTGCTGTACCACCTTCTATGATGCCAACTGAAAATGTAGTTTTTGGATCTTTTGGTACTTGAATGTTGCTTATCTTATCCAAAGCACGACCAAGAGCATGGATTGGATTTGGCACCTGTCCAAATTGTCCATAGCTATGGCCTCCTGGACCTTTAAAAGTTACTTCGTAATGATAGCTTCCAACTGCTGTGCTGATTATACGTCCAAGCGTACTGCCATCTATCGCAAAAAAGCCATCTATGTTTTTGTTATCTCTAAAAAATGCTTTCACACCTCTTAAATCGCCTTCACCTTCTTCGCCAACATCTGCTATAAAGATGATATCGCCTTTGGTTTTTATTTTGTTGTCTTGCATGATTTTTAACATGCTAAACATTGTAGCAACGCCTCTTGCATTATCTGTAATGCCAGGAGCATAGTATCTATCTCCTTTTTGTACTACTGTAACATTTGTACCTTCTGGAAAAACACTATCTATATGTGCTGATACAACAAGCACAGGTCCATTTCCACTGCCTTTTCTTGTTGCTATTACATTTCCTTCAGTATCGATGTAAGCGTTGTTTAAACCTAATTCTTGAAAGCGTTTTATAGCATACTTGGCTCTTTTTTCTTCTTTAAATGGTGGAGCTGGGATTTCTGTGATGGTTATAGTCTCTTTCAACGCTCTTTCATCATCTTTTTTGATATCTTCTAAGGATTTCTTAACGATATCTTGACTTAAAATTATTTTGTATAGCGCGTCAATTTTTGTGTCAATCTGATATTCGCTTTGAGCCAAAGAGGCTATAGGTAAAAGGCAGGCAACTATAGAGGTTGCAAGCAACTTTTTTACATGCTTATTCATAAATTCTCCTTGTGTTTGATGTTTAATAAAATAAACAAGATTTACATTGGCAACATAAGTTGCACCTTGGATTTTTTTATGTTTTATTGCAATATAAAATAAAAATCAGACCAATCTATCCCTGAATTTTATCATTATAATAATAATTTGTCAATAAGATAATCAATTTTTATTAATCTAATAATTATGTATTAAATAATATCGTAGTTATATTTTATATTTGAATCGTTACGCAAATAGAAAGATTTTATAGAGAAAAATAGTAGAAAATTACAGTTAAAGTAAGCCTTACTTTAACTGTATGTATAAAATTATTTTTTAGTTAAAACAGGCTCAGTAACTCCATCTAACCCAACTAAACCAAGTGTTAAAAGTAGGGCATTTTGAGCTGCCAAATAAGCGTTTTTATGTATATAAGACTCTTTTAGAGAGTGAGCACCTTTTGAAATTCCACCTTTTGATATAGTGATAGAAGGAATACCAAGAGATACAGGAACATTTGAATCTGTACTTGAAGATGCAAATTTTGGCTCAATACCAAGTTGTGCCAAAGAAGCAACGGCAGCTTGAACTATAGGCGCATCAGTAGTTACAGAACCAGCTGGTCTATCGCCTATCATCTTTTTCTCAACTGTTAATTTTACTTCAGTATCCCATCTTTTATTCTCTTCTTCTACGCCTTTATCGATTGCATCTAAGATTTGTTTCTCAAGAGCTAGCAATTCTTTCATATCTGATGAACGCATATCAACTTTCATAGTTGCAACATCAGGGATTGCATTTACACTTGTTCCTCCACTAACTATAGTTACGAAAAATGTAGTTTTAGGATCTTTTGGAACTTGTATATCGCTTATCTTATCAATAGCACGACCCATAGCATGAATTGGATTTAGCACTTGACCAAAATGTCCATAACTATGTCCACCAGTACCTTTAAAGATTATCTCATATCTGTGGCTTCCAACAGCTGTATTTACTATGCCACCCTCCACACTACTATCTATAGCTAAAAATCCATCAACATTTTTGTTATCTCTAAAAAATGCCTTCATTCCTCTTAGGTCGCCTTCGCCTTCTTCTCCAACGTTTGCAACAAAGATAACATCACCTTTTGTTTTTATTTTATTATCTTGCATAATTTTTAACATGCTGAACATTGTTGTAACACCTCTTGCATTATCTGTTACACCAGCACCAAAGTATTCATCACCCTTTTTTGTTACTGTAACATTTGTGCCTTCTTTAAAAACACTATCAATATGAGCTGCTATTACAAGAGTAGGGCCATTTCCGCTGCCTTTTCTAACTGCAATCACATTTCCTTCTTTGTCGATGTAAGCGTTACTTAGTCCAAGCTCTTTAAAGCGCTTTAGCGAATACTCGGCTCTCTTTTCTTCTTTAAAAGGAGGTGATGGGATTTCTGTTACTACGATTAACTCTTGCAACGCTCTATCTTCATCTTTTTTTAAATCTTCCAAAGATTTTTTAACAACCTCTTGTTTTGAGAGTGTTTGGTAAACCGCTTCGATACTTGGACTAACTTTATCTGCGCTTTGAGAAAATGCAGAAATTGGCAAAAGGCACGCAACAACTGATGCTGAGAGCAACTTAGTGATATGCTTGTTCATAAATTCTCCTTGATTTTAGTTCTATAAAAAGAACAATTTTGTAGATTGGCAATGTATTGCAACTAAACACTTTTATGACAATGTCACAGTTATAAAATATGACTATATTTAAAATTATATAATTAAAAAAATATTTTAAAATAGTTTTAGTGATTAAAAAAGATACAATAAATTGATTTGTTTTTAATATATGAAAGATTTTTTTATGTATATTTAATAATTAAAAAATGATTCTGTTATCTCAAATAAGAGCAGAAGTCTTACATGTAAAAGGGGGATTATGTAAGACTTCTCAATAGTTTTTATGAAATAACTATTTTTTAATCAAAATAGGTTCAGTAACTCCATCTAAGCCAACTAAACCAAGTGTTAAAAGTAGAGCATTTTGAGTTGCAAGATATCCATCTTTGTTCTCATAAGATTCACTTAGTGAATGCCCAGCTTTAGCAATACCGCCTTTGCCGATAGTTATAGCAGGAACTCCAAGTGAAACAGGAAGATTTGAGTCTGTACTTGAAGCTGAAAATTTTGGTTTTATATTTAATTCATTTAGTGAAGCAATCGCTGCTTGAACTATAGGAGCTTCAACTGTAACAGAGCCCGCAGGTCTGTCGCCTATTAACTTTTTCTCGACTGTAATCTTTGGTTCAACATTCCATCTTTTATTCTCTTCTTCTACGCCTTTATCTATTGCACTTAAGATTTGTTTTTCTACTGCTAAAAGCTCTTTCATGTCTGATGAACGCATGTCAACCTTCATAGTTGCAACATCTGGTATAGCGTTAATGCTATCTCCACCACCAACTATAGTTACGAAAAATGTAGTCTTAGGCTCTTTTGGAACTTGTATATCGCTTATCTTATCAATAGCGCGACCCATAGCGTGGATAGGATTTAGTACTTGGCTAAAGTGCCCATAACTATGTCCACCAACGCCTTTAAAGATTATCTCATATCTGTGGCTTCCAACTGCTGTATTTACGATATTTCCCATGCCACCATCTATTGATATAAAGCCATCTATGTTTTTGTTATCTCTAAAAAATGCTTTCACACCTCTTAAATCGCCTTCGCCTTCTTCGCCAACGTTAGCTATAAAGATGATATCGCCTTTAGTTTTGATTTTGTTGTCTTGCATGATTTTAAGTAAGCTGAACATTGCAGCAACACCTCTTGCATTATCTGCTATGCCAGGTGCGTAGTACACATCACCCTTTTTTGTTACTGTAACATTTGTACCTTCAGAAAAAACGCTATCTATATGAGCTGAGATAACAAGAGTAGGGCCATTTCCGCTACCTTTTCTAGTTGCAATCGCATTTCCTTCTTTGTCAATATAAGCATTGCTTAGACCTAATTCTTTAAAGCGTTTTACCGAATACTCGGCTCTTTTTTCTTCTTTAAATGGTGGAGCTGGGATTTCTGTAACAGTTATCTGCTCTTTTAATGTTCTCTCATCATCTTTTTTTAAATCTTCTAAAGATTTTTTCACAATCTCTTGTTTTGAGAGTTTTTGATAAATCGCTTCAACGCTTGGGCTTACTTTGTCTGCGCTTTGAGAAAATGCAGAAATTGGCAAAAGGCATGCAACAACTGATGTTGCGAGCAACTTGGTGATGTGCTTGTTCATAAATTCTCCTTGTAAGAAGTACTCATAAAGTTAGAGTAACTATATAGCTTAGCAATCAAATGATTGCAACTCAACACTCTTTGAACCATTTTAAATTTACAAATAGAAATAAGCAGGATAAATTTTATCTTGGAAGTATATAACCCAAAAAAGATTTTAAAAAGACTTTTAATAATAAATAATAATATAAATTATTAAATTATTTTTAATATTATAATTGAAAAAATTTCCTTTTGGATGAAATTAATAGTTTTTGATTATAATAAAAAAGAAATTTAACCATTAAAAAGGTTTTTGAATGTCACTAAACACTAAAGCAAAGATAAAAACATTAAATCCAACAACAGGAGAAGTTGAAAAAGTTTTTGATGTTTTAACCGCTCGTGAAATAGAAGAGAAATTAGCCACAGCACATAATGCGTATTTGACTTGGAAAAAAACAGATTTTAAAACAAGGGCAAATCTACTAAAAAACGTAGCAAAAATTTTTAGAGAAGAGAAAAATGAGTTAGCAAAATTAGCCGCTATTGAGATGGGAAAAATAGTAGGAGAGGGTATTATAGAAGTAGAAGCATGTGCAAAAATACTCGATTTTTACGCACAAAATGCAGAAGATTTTCTAAAAGACAAACCTATGAGTGTTGAGGGAGTAAAAGCTTACATGAGTTACGAACCCCTTGGCATCATCTTAAGTGTTCAACCTTGGAATTTTCCATATTCGCAAGTGATAAGAAATGTTGCGCCAAATATAATGTGTGGAAATGTTATGGCTGTAAAACACGCTTCAAATGTCCCACAATGTGCATTAAAAATAGAAGAGATATTTAAAAGAGCTGGAGCACAAAAAGGTGTTTATACAAATCTTTTTATCACTGGAAGTGAAATCTCAAATCTTGTAAGTGATAAAAGAATACAAGGAGTAACTCTAACAGGAAGTTTGCCAGCAGGCTCAAGCATAGCAGCTGCTGCTGGAAAATATATTAAAAAATCAGTTTTAGAACTTGGAGGAAATGACGCTTTTATAGTTTTAGGTGATGCAGATATGAACAAAGTAATAGAGCACTCAACTATAAGAAGATTAAGAAACGCAGGGCAAGTCTGTGCTTCTCCAAAAAGAGTTATAATCGTTGATAGTCTATACGATGAATATATACAAAAATCATGTGAAATATATAAAAATATAAAGATAGGAAATCCACTTGAGAGTGATACAAAACTAGCACCACTAAGTAGTAAAAAAGCACTTGATGAAGTTATGTCTCAGATAGAAAAAGCTGTGTCCCAAGGTGCAAAACTTATTTACGGCGGTAAAAGAGTAGGGGGCAATGGCGCTTTTATGCAACCAACGATACTAACAGATATAACTTCTAAAATGGATATATATCATGAAGAAGTTTTTGGTCCCGTGCTTTGTGTTTATAAAGCAAAAGATGAAAAAGAAGCCATTGCTCTTGCAAACGATAGTGATTTTGGGCTTGGAGCTACAATCATGACGCAAAACACTGAGTTAGCAAACAAACTTGCAAAAGAGATACAAAGTGGTATGGTTGGTATAAATATGGTTATAAGCAGCTCTCCTGAACTTCCTTTTGGTGGCGTAAAACACTCAGGTTATGGAAGAGAACTCTCGCAAATTGGTATTTACGAGTTTGTAAATCAAAAACTTATAAGATTTGCAAAGTAGTTTCAAAAAGTATCATTAAAACTAAAGTCAATGAGAAAGAGAGAATAACTTCTCTCTTTTAGATTTGAAACTAAACTACTATATATTTTTATATATTGAGCAAAAAAGCAAAAACAACAAACTATCAGTTTACATGTAAAAACAAATTTTGTTATAATTAAAATTCTTACATGTAAAGGATGTGTTATATGCAAAAACTTATAATTTTACTCATTGTTCTACTTTTTTTGGGTTGTGAAAGCAAAGAAGATACATCAACATATAATCCAAAAATAATACCATCAACAAACAAAGGTAATCTCTCTATGGGTGAAAACTATATACCACCTTCTATACCAAACCAAAAAGAAAACGATAAAACACTTCATGGAATAGATAGTAACTTTAATGGTG
>JBKECC010000156.1:0-40963 GCA_047974135.1 Campylobacteraceae bacterium
ACTCTCTTGTAACACAAAGATTAAATCACTTAAACTCTCTTGTTACACTATATAAGGTATTAGGTGGTGGATGGGATAGGGAAAGGGAGTTGTAGAGAAAGTGGATATGTTTACATGTAAAAAGGGTGGGTAATATTTTTATTACCCAATACAACTACCCTATCATTTTTCATATTTACTTTTAAAAGTTGGCATTAAAATATTTCTCAAAAAACTATAGTGCTACTAATATACTTTTATAGTCATATGATATTTTTTAAATAAAATTAAAGTGGAATCAAAGAGTTGTTAAAAAGCCCTCAGGTTTTCTAGGTTTTTTAAAAGTTCTATTTTATATGATTTTCGAAAGATTGTTTAAACAAGATGGTGCGGATGAAGAGACTCGAACTCCCATGCCTCGCGGCACCAGATCCTAAGTCAAATTTTTGCCTTTTTATATCTTGTTGTGTTTGTTAGTAAATTGCGTTAGTTTGGTAGTTTTGAGTAATTTGAAATTATATTAAATTATATCTTTTTATATTCAAAACCGTACCCAAACCGTACCAATTTTTATAAAATCTTAAATAAATCATTCAATCCACTAATCATAACATTAAAGAGTAGAGAAATAAGTATAAATAATCCGCCTGAAGCCCAAGATTTTTTTAAAATTAATCTAACACCCTGAACAGCAAAAAGTATTGCACATGCTGATGAAAGTAATAAAAAATATTTACTGTGTGAAACTAAATAATTCTCAAAATATTTTTGAATAATTGCTAATAAAATTGTTATAAGCAACATAGAAATTAAAATTTTGGTTTTACTTTTTCCATGGCTCCAGCTTTCATAACCAAAAATAAGAACTGCCAAAAATAAGCAAAAAAGACTAGACATCCAATAATCATAATTACTAAAAGTTGCTTTTAAAAAATTTATATAGTCCATTTGCACAACATCCTTGTATGTTTTAAAATTTTAATGTCATTCTTTGATGTTAAATCATAGTATCTACTAGAATCTATTTTCTTCATCACACAATAGCTGATATTGCTCACCACTAATTTCACCTTTCCATAATCTGTTTGGCTCTCTTGTTTCCCACTTTTTCAAGAGCTCAATAACAGATTTAATCATTGAATCATAGTTGCAAAACTCTCTTAATGTACCACTCATATCGTCTTTTACTTTATCCAAATATTTAAGATCTAATCTTGCTTCAGGATCACCTAGCTCAGAGCGTCTTAATATTTCAGCTTCTGCATTTCCTACTGCTTGCCATAAAACATCATATTGTACAACTGTAAGTGCCATTTGATACTCCTAAATTATTATTGGTATATTTATTTTATTGTCTATTTTTCATTGGATTCTTCACATAGTCTGTCATATTCATCATCACTAATTTCATCTTTCCAATATTTGTTTAATTCTCTTGCTTCCCATTTTTTCAAAAGAGAAACTACAGATTTAATTGATGATTCATAATCACAAAATTCTTTTAATTCACCTCTCATACTATTTTTTACAGTTTCTAAATATTTAAGATCTATCCTTGCTTCAAGATCACCTGGCTCAGATCTTTTTGATATTTCTACTTTTGTACTTGATATCGCTTCCCACAAGACGTCATATTCTACAACTGATAGTGCCATATTTACTCCTACAATAAATTTTCACTAATTACCCAAACAAAGAAGAGTGATTTCCAAGTTCAACGAGCATTAATTGTACCTCATTGTTATCAATTTTGTAAATCAACAGCAGATCAGGTTTTACATGGCATTCTCTGCAATCTTTAAAATTTCCAATCAGAGAGTGATCTTTGTATTTTTTTTCTAAATCTTCACCATTGGCTAATTTTTCTACAATAAATATTACCTTTTCTTTGTCTTTTTGAGTAAGTTTTTTGTATGCTTTTTTAAATGAATTTGTTCTAAAAATGCTATATTTCATGATTCGAGATCTTCTTTGAGATCTTTAATAGAATTAAAAACTTTACCTTCTCTTTTTTCTAGCTCTTTAAGTGCCTTTTGCATTCTTTGTGTTGGTACTTTTAGTTCAAATGGTATAGAGTGTGTCATAGCAACTTGTCTGCAAAAGAGATTGATTCCCTCGCTCAAACTCAAACCATACTGTTTTAATACCTCTGAAGCTATTAGTTTTGATTCTTCATCTATGCGAATACTTGTATTTATTCTCATTGGTTATCCTTGTTTTATTTTTATAATTGTACCACAAATGTAATACAAAATCAAATAGTTTATTTTTTATCATCTTCTTCAAATTTTTTTGATTTACCTGTTATAACAATACGTATTTGCTAAATACAAATTTTTCAAAGGAAGTAAATTATGGAAATTTTGTTTTTATTGTTGGTTTTGACAGCTTGTGTTCTTTCATTTTTATTAAAAAAATGAAATGAAAAGTTGAGTTTTCAATACAAAGCATTTTAAAGCCCTAAACAAAGGGCTTTAAATTTTCACTTAAGCTTTTGAATTTTAGTGCTAAAACTGAAAGTGCGAAAATATCGTGTTTTTATCTTTAAGGTTTGTAGAATTTTTTTGATTTCTTAAGCAAAAATGATTTTTAATTTCTCTATATAAATTCAATTATTGGTACCATTTCGCTCTTATTGTTAAAAAAGCAAAGCCTTTATTTTTGTCTATTTTTGATACAATTACAAGTATTAAAATATAGGATTTGTTATGGCTAAAAGTAAAATTATTGTAAGCGGTAAAGAAATACAAATACAAAAAATAAATGAAAACGATTACATTTGCTTAACTGATATGGTTAGAGGTGAAGAAGGAACAGATCATATAAAAAATTGGATGAGAAATAGAAATACTGTTGAATATCTTGGTATTTGGGAACAAATGCATAACTCAAACTTTAAAGGTGTCGAATTCGACACCTTTAAAAAAGAAGCTGGCTTAAATGCCTTTACTCTTACTCCCAAAAAATGGGTTGAAGCAACAAATGCAATAGGTATTATTTCTAAAAGTGGTAAATATGGTGGTACTTATGCCCACAAAGATATAGCCTTTAACTTTGGAATGTGGATTAGTCCAACATTTCAACTATTTTTAGTTAAAGAATATCAAAGACTTAAAGAATTAGAAAGTAATGTTTTAAATATAGAATGGAATTCAAAAAGACTATTTAGTAAAATAAACTATAAACTTCATACAGACGCGATACAAAATTATATAATACCAAAAGGCAACTATGCAAAAGACCAAGAATGGCTTGCTTATGCAGACGAGGCTGACATGCTTAATATTATCATCTTTGGTTGTACCGCACAAGAGTGGAGAAAAAGCAACCCAAGCAGAGTATTGGCAGGAGAAAATATAAGAGATATGGCAAGCATTAATGAATTATTAGTTTTAGCAAATCTAGAGTCTTTAAATTCTATTTTAGTGCAGGGTGAAATTTCAAAAGAAAACAGATTTAATATTTTAAAACAAACTGCTTACAATCAATTTGACTCTCTTGATAAAAACGATAAATTAAAATTTACAAAAAAGACATCTGATGATGTTTACATTGAATTTAAAGAATTGCCTCAAATTGAGAAAAAAAATAAATAAAAAGTGATTAATTAAAACTATTTACATTATAAAGGAGATTTTATGAGCTACGAGATTGAATTTTTACCTGTTGGAAATGGTGACTCAAGTGGTGATGCAATATTGGTTAGATATAAAGAAAATGAAAAATATGTAATTATGGTTATTGATGGTGGAACACAAGAATCAGGAGAAGCTATTGTTAATCATATTAAAGAATATTATGAAACTGACTATGTTGATTATGTTGTTAATACTCATCCAGACCAAGATCATGCATCAGGTTTGAGTGTCGTTTTAGATAAATTACAGGTTGGGGAGCTATGGATTCATAGACCATAGGAATACACCGAAAGGTTGCTTTGTTTGTTTAATGATCAAAGAATGACTTCTGATAGCCTACGTGTAAGGTTGATAGAAAAGTTTAAATATGCATATACTCTTGAAGAGAAAGCGAAATCAAAAAATATAAGAGTAAATGAACCATATCAAGGTGAAAGAATAGGACAATTCATCGTGATGTCTCCATCCAAATATTGGTATTTAGACAGTTTGATTCCAGAGTTTAATAAAACTCCAGACAGTAAAGCATCCATGGAAGATTTTTCCTTTGTCAAATTGATCAAGGAAGCTGTACAATACATTATCGAAGAAACAATGAATAAGGAAACACTAAAAGAAGATGGTAGCACAAGTCCAGACAATGAAAGTAGTGTTATATTATACGCAAATATTGATAATTATGGAATTTTATTAACAGGGGATGCTGGGATTCAAGCACTTAATAAAACTCACGAATATGCAATAAGTCAAGGTATTATTTTAGAAGATACAATAAAGTTTATACAAATACCACATCATGGCAGCAGAAACAATGTTTCTCCAAGTATTTTAAATAAAATAATTGGCAACATAGGAAAGCAACAAAACAAGACTGCATTTGTTTCAGCCGGGAAAGACTCAACAAAGCATCCCAGAAGAGTTGTGGTAAATGCTTTTATTAGAAGAGGCTGTCGAGTTATATCTACAAAAGGCTCAATAAAACGACACTATTCATTCGATATGCCAAATCGTGAAGGTTGGATAGCAGCAACATCAATGGAATTTAGCAATAAGGTAGAAAAATATGACTGAAATAGTACAAAAATTATCTTCTTATCATTTATTAAATTACTTATTAACAGGTGCTATTTTAAATATTTTTTTAGAAAAATATTTAAACTACAACATATTGCAAGATAGTGCATTTATAAATATTTTTTTATTTTATTTTACAGGTTTAACAATCAGCCGTGTTGGTTCTATTGTTGTTGAGCCTTTTTTAAAAAAAATAGGTTTATTGAACTTTGCAAGTTATAAAGATTTTTTAGATGCATCAAAAAAAGATAATAAAATAGAAGTTTTATCGGAGATAAACAATGTTTATAGAACATTTATTGCTATTTTTGCAATTTTAATATTATTAAGAATATACAAACTCTTTGCTGATTGTTTGAAATTATCAAATGAAACAAATATATTAGTACTAATAATAACATTATTAGTATTTTATTTTTTATCTTATTTAAAACAAACAAAATATATTACCAGCAGAATAGAAAATATTCTTAATAAGAAATAATTCATTACCCCAAGTACTTCTTTAAAACATTATCTGCTGTTTCCAAAGAAGTTTTGGCATATCTTTTAGTAATCGATATTGAACTATGTCCAAGAACTTTACCAATGGATTCAAGGCTTTCACCTTGATTTACCATTGTGTTCCCAAGAAGATGTCTTGTATCATGAATTCTCATCTTTGAAATACCAACTATTTTTAGTAATTTTTTCCAATGATTCCTAAATGTATGCTTGCTTACATGTAAAGTAGTTTCGCCTTTAAATACAAAACCACTACTTTGTACACCAAAGTCATTTAAAAACACTTCTAATGGCTTTATAAGTGGGTATTCTTGCCTTCTTCTAATCTTTGAGTACTGATCTTCGATGATATAGCTATTTTGTTCAAATTTGATATTTTCCCACTTTAGAGTAAGTACTTCGTTTAATCTTCTACCAAAGTACAAAAACAGCATTATTCCTTTATATTTATCGTATTCATAGTTTTGTATAGCTTGATAGAGCTTTATCCTATTTTCATCACTTAACTGAAAATCTACTGTATTATCAAAAGAGGGTATGATAACTTTTATAGCTGGATTGACTTGTGTTAAATTGATATCAATTGCATAATTAAAAAGTGGTCTTAAAATCTGTTTTATAGATAATGATGTTCTTGGTTTATATCCTCTTCTAAGTACAAAATTTACTATGTTTTGAATATCTGAAGTATGTACTTTATCGACTGCTAAATTTCCTATATCATTCATTATCCATTTTTCATAAGTTTTTTGCATAGAGTAGATATTTCTTTTAGACAGTGCTTCTTTTTTTAATTCCAGATAATCTTGCCAAAGCTCATTTAAAACTGTAAATTGTTTAGTTTTTAGCTGGCCAAATTCAACAAGCTCATTCTTAAGTTCAATTCTGGAAACTATTGCTTTTTTAACTGCATTCAAAGCTGTAATATCATGAAAATTTAGCGTCTTTTTAATAGTTTTATTTTTATACCAAAACTTTACAATAATAGCTATAGGTTGATTGTCAAACTTTTTGATATCTATTTTACTCAGAGTATCACCTAAAAACAGATTGTCGATATCTTTGATGTACAATCCCGTGCAATCTATACCTTTGATATCAATCTTTTTTAAAATATCATTTAGTGCCAAAGTGCCAACCTATTGTTTATGTTTTTTAACTGTATTTTCAGTTGAAAACATGTGTTCAATATTGCTTTTAGCTTTTATAGTTTTTTCCTGTTCACCAACAACACTATTATCACTATCATCCCCGCCAATATCAAATAGGAATTCGTGAATTTCATCAACTTTTTTTGACATATTGACTAATAACTCAATGATTATTTCATTTTGTTTAGTGATTTTTTCTGACATTACTTATCCTTTGTGAATTTGTTTGTTTAGCAACTGCTTCTTTTAGTTTACTCATTAACATATCTTCAGTATTCTGGCCATTTTCACCAAGCTTATCTTTGAGCTCTTTATTTTCAACTGTTAATTTTTCAATGATCTCTCTTAGCTGGTGATTCTCTTTAATAAATTCAATAATTTTATTTTTTAGAACATCTAAGAAATTAAAAACCTTATCCATAAACTTTCCAAAAAACCCTCTTTTTTTGTTGTTTTGTAAGTTAAATTGATTAATCATCTCTTGCAAGTTTTCTCCTAATTTAGCCTGATCGATTGTTCCGATAATTTTTTTCTTACTTTTTTCTATAACTTCTCTTGGATCTTGTACGGTATTTTTTTCAACCTCTTTTTCTTCCTGGGTATTAACACGAAAGTCTTTTTTTAAATCTTCAATCATTTTGTTTAATTCTTGAAGTAGTGTGTAATCTTTGGTTTTTTTGATATCTGAGTTAATTTTGTGTAGTTTTTTTCGTTCACTTGAATCAATGTCTAATTCTAAAATTTGCTGTTTAATGTCGCTAAAACTGTAATTTTCTATCTCTTCTTTTTTATCTTTTTTCTCTATAAAATTATTGTTTTCAACCTCTTTGGTTTGCCCATTTTTTTGCATTTGTCGCTTTAATAGAATAACTTCTCGCCTAAGGTCATGTTGCTTTTTAATATCCTTAACTGCATTTCCTGAGTTAATTTTTTCATCTGGAACATATGCCAATCCTAAAAATTCTGCTGAAAATTTTAATATTCTTGAAATATCATTTTTGGTTAATCTTGGTGTTTTTCCATTACTGATATCCATCCTACTATATTTTACATGTGCATGATAATTGTAAATTGTATTCAATTTATTGATATCCATTTCTACACAAAAATCCTCTTTTCTCTTGCCACTTCTTAAATCTTTTGTAACATACCACTTGCCATCTTTTTGTAAAATATGAACGTTTGGTGAAAAACTCAAACCGTCACTTTTATCCTCAAAATGTCCTTCATCTCTATGGATTGAAATTTCAATGACCGAATGGCCACCAAACTCTTTATTGATCGCTTGAAATAATTTCATAACATCTTTTTCGTCATGATAATCTGCTAAATTTAAAACTGTTTCTTTTATCAAAGAATTTTTTTGTTTAGCTTGCATTCTTTGGCCATTTTCTTCCAAATAAACCTTTTGTGCATAATCAACAAATTTTTCATCATCACCATAAAAATGCTTATAATAATTTTGTTCATCAGTGGGCAATAAATACTTGGGCAAATCAACTCTAGCGTTATGCCTACTCGAATGCTTAGTCGCAGTAACTTCTTTAAAGCTTGCTTTTCTTAATATCATTTTACAACTTTCAACCTACCAACAACACGGCTTTTTTGCGAGCTTGCAAGCAAAAAACAACGGAGTACCTTGGATAAGGTGCGAAGTTGCAACTTCGCACCTTTGGTGCTGGTTGAAATTTTACATCCTGAAAAAAACGTAAACTTATTTTTCCAAGAGTAAAATTTGCTGTAATATATATTGATGATTTTATTGTTTAGTGATTTCATGTAACTGTACTTTATTGCCAAATTCTTTTACTTCTGAAAAGTTAAAAGTTGGCATTTTTTTAAGTATACTGATTTCTTGTATATCTTTTTTATACGCTAGATATTTCTGAATTTCTTCTTTAGATATATCTTTTTTAAATGAAATCACATAAGCTTTTTTATCATCATTTTTCAATATCCAAAATGAAAATAATGTAGTTTGTTCTATTACTTTTTTCATAATTTTTCCTTTAAAACTTACATGCTAAAACTTCTATTTTCCAATCTTTGTTCTAATCCACTTGTTACAATATCTGTATTTGAATTATTTATACCAACCATTTTTAAAGTCCAGCTAGCACCGTGAACTATCAACTTCCACATAATATAGATTGATCCAAGTGTTCCAACTATTCCTACAATAGCTTCAAAAACTCCCAACTGAAGACCAATATAAAATTCAGTATTTACATTTCCTAAGATTCCAAATTGTTCAGTTGTATAGGTTAAAAATACATCTTGCACAAGAGTATGTACAAACAATGCAAAAAATATAAACATAACAATCAGTACAGGTTTAAAAAATACTGATATACCTTGTACTAAAAATTCAACTATTTTATGTGTATTTTTTGTTGTAATTGAAAATGCCACAACAAATGGTGTAATGTAAAAGTACATCAGCAATTCAATAAAATAGGATAAAAATGCAAGTATTCCAGCAACAACTGCTGTAACTATTGGTATATGCGATAAAATGAATTTTAAAATATATATTGTTGCCACAACTGCGAGTAATTTACCGCCAACACTTAATAATACTCCTGAAGCAGCACCTGCAATTGGTGTTGCGATTTTTGATATTAAAAGTGTGACTGCCCACTTTACTTTATCAATAAATTGTTCTAAAGCGTCGTGAATTGACCCAGCACCTGGAAGCATAAAATAAGCTAAATTGCCTATTAATTGGCCACCAACTCCACCAGCTTCAGATTTAATCCATTCCCAAAAAGTTTTTTCATCTTTAAAGTCTTGTTCTTGTTGTTTTTGTCGTTCTTCAATTTTATCCTGGTTTTGATTTTGTAGTTGGAGTGCAACTGAATTATCTTCCATAAAAGATAATGATTCAACAAGTACACTAACACTTGGTATAATCGTTGCGTGTATCCAACCCAACTCCGCTTCTCTATTATTAAGAGCTGTATTTAAAACTGTCAATTTGCCTTGTAATTTATTATCTGCAAAAGTCTTATCTATTTGATCTCTTATTTTTGAAGATTGTACATACAATGTACGATTAAGTAAAAAATCTCTTTCTACTTGTTGGCACGCTTCAAAAGTTATGCTTGCACCTTTGCTGTTTAGATCAAATCTCTCATATTTCTTTGGATCTTCCAACTGAAAAGTTGCAACATTTGGATATCTAACTTTACATTTAGTTGTTAACTCATTTCCATAATAACTATATAAATTATATGTATCCAATACGCTTTTTCTAACATCTGCTTCGCCTGTTACAGTCATTGCACCAACGGTTGAATAAAGCTTACGCATATATGTTTGTGTTCCAATTGCACTTGCACGATCAGCAAGTGTTGTAGATTCTTGCACAAAATATCTTATTGTTTTTTGCACAATTGTAGTATTCATATTTGCGTCTTCAGGAATTGGTACAAAGAAAAATCCAACTGCAAGTAGAGGTGAGTAGAATCTACTTAACCATTGTGATTTTTCATTACCTGCGTCATTTTTATCTAACCAAGCAGTTAATTTTCTGAATGAAATTGAAGCTAAAAAGAACATACCAACAACTACAACTAATAAGTTTTGTAAGTGTTGATATACTTCACTCATATTTGCATACAGATTACTAAAATAGGCCATATTGGCCTTATTAAAGCTATCAGCTGTTGCCACATATTGTGATTCTAATGTAGTTTCTTTGTTTGGCGTTAATCCAACCATATTTCTACCATATAAAATAGACGGATCTTTTAATACTAGCAAACCTTGTTGTTGTGTACGATTGAAGTCAATAAGCGACGGATCAAGCGTTGCAAATCCTGCTAAAAACTTGCTTAAAGTTAAAGCACTTGTATTGTAATCAATTTTAGCAACTGATGTAAATTGATTATTTGCACCCTCTGCTTTTAGATTGCCTTTACCAAACTCAATAACTGCATTTGTATCTTTTACGCATTTTTTATTTAGTGTGTTTGCCAAAAATCCAATTGGTTTACTTAGATCATTTGCACGATAAACTGAACATTGCGTTATTCCATTTTTGGCGTTAAAGTTTGTTATTTGAGTAACATAACCGCTTTTTACCGCTCTACAACTCGCTTGACAAGTTCCACTCTCAGATATAGTATGATCATTTGCATAAACAAATAAACTTGTTTCTAAATCGTCCTTTTCACTTGTAACTGTTTGTGCATTTAAAAATGAAGAAGACAGGAATGAAAATAAAATTATTAAGAATTTTATTTTTACATGTAAATATTTCATTTTTTATCCTTAAATGTTTTCTCCATTTTGAGTAATTCGAAGTAACTATATTTATCCTCTTCAGTATTTAACTTTGTTTTTATCTCTTCGATGTGCTCTTTGACATTGTTTTTCAAGTCTTTTAATGATTTAATAAAAACTTCATCTTGTCTGTAATCTTCTCCAAAGAAATGTTCTGCTTTAGTTTTTTTCACACTTTTCTCCTTGTTTTTTTGCAATTTCAAGAACTTTGTCTTGAATATCAAAAAGATAATTCCAAATCTTAAAACTTTCACTTTTGTCTAGTAGTTTTTCAGTATGTAAGCTATATATGTAGCCAGCTTTTATACAAAAGCCTTTGTGTTCACTTGAATAATTAAGTTTTCCAGGTAAACTAAATGAAAAATTTGGATATTGTGTTAAAAGAGTTTGCCTAAAAGTTTCAAAATCATTATTTTCACTCTCTTTCTCTTTAAGAGAGAGGTTATTTTTATTATTTAATTCTTTTATTTCTTTTAGTTTATTTATTTTATTTGTTGAACGGTCGTTCAACGGCTGTTGAGTTGAGCCCGATAGACTCAATAAATTTGCAAGCTGTTTTTCTTGTTTAATTTTCTTTTTACTAGCACTTATTTGGCCTGCAATTTTTCGTTGCTCAACTGCTTTGTAGAATGGAATTAACCATTCATTAAGTTGAGAAGAAAAGAATACATTTTCATCATCTTCGATAATTTCAAAAATTCCATAATTTTTTAAGATAGTTTGAACGACTGGGATACTCACTCTCATTTCATCTGCTAAAAGATCTATATCATCGAGTGGGTAGCGGTGTTTTGGAGTTTCTGCTAATGTTTCCAGCAGATAAATTGCAACGCCATACCCTTGCACATTAAAATCTTTAACCAATCTTTTTATATTTTTTGTATTTCTAAAATTTGTTGGAAAAAGAAAGTTTGGAGGAGTTTTTTTGCTCATAAATAACTTCTTTTATTAAAAAATTAAATAAGAGAATCAGCAAAAATTCTGATTATTCGGCCTATTTTCTTATATTTTATTTCACCACTATCCACCATTTGGCGAATTTTTTGTTCACTTATTTTAAGAGATATAGCAGCCTCCTTAACACTTAACAAGTTATTCTCTTTTTGCTTTTTATCTTTCAATAAACTTAGTATCTCTTCCTGGCTTTTTACAATATTAGCAATTACCCTCTCGTCAATTATTGCAATTTTCTGACTTTCCATTTCATCTCCTTTTTTCTTATATATAAGAATATATATTAATAATATTATAAATAGTATTGTATATGAGATAATATAAAATAATACTTAAGTCTTCTTGTATATAAGATTTATATCTGTTATAATTTTACATATACTTACATGTGAGATTAAAATGAAAACTTATGCCCAAATATTTTCAGAGTTATTAGAAATTTCTGAAAAGTCTTTTTATAGATGGAAAAACAAAGACCATAAAAAATTAATTTCTTTACTAGAAAAATATTTTACAAAAGAAGATATACAAGAGTTTATTCGATATGGAACAATAGAAAAATTTGAATTTTTAAATGCACAACCTTATCTGTATGATGAGTCTGAATTTACTTCAATTTTAATTACTTTAAAAGAAACTGGCGGGGATTGGAATCATATTGATTATTTAGCATTTGCATTAAGTGATGATGACTGTGAAGAGTATTTAGAAACAAAAAAAGATTTTTTAAGTATTTACATATTTGCCTATGATAAATATAAAAATTATTATACATCTGATGCTTTAGGAATAGCAGTAGCACAACTTAACTTACATTTTCAAACCAAAGAACTAAATCACAATACTTTTACTTATTTTATAAATAAAGATTTTTTACCATTTGTAAAAGCATGTGTTTTTTATCAACCACAATATGCGAATTTAGCAATAGAATTTTGTATTAGATATAATTTATACAAATACAAAAATTCTAGTGTTTTCGAGGATATATATAAAAAGTTTATGATATCAAATAGTGAATATCATACTGTGGAGGAAAAATTTAATTTTGAAGATTTTAAAAACGAAATAAGAAAACTACAATCCTAAACAATGAAATCGCCATTTGATGTGCTTTTTATGGTCGCAAACTCCCAAAAAGCACGGCGATTTATTGCTTTTTCTTATAGGAAAGAGTTTCTATCTTGGTTTTGAAGTATAAATATTATTTGCGTTTTGATCTGTCCTGGTTGCTATTCTTAGCTTTCGTTTCTCACTCGCTTTGCTCGCTCAAACAAGTTTGCTACGGTGATATTAAGCGTAATCGCTTATCGCCTATATCTTGCAGATGGCTTTAGTTAGCAAACAAAAAGAGAGAGAAATTTTTTTCTAAAATAAAATCACTGATTGTTTGGTGCTGTGAATTGTAGCTGTAACGAAGTGAAAGCGTAAAACAATTCATCATCAGAGTTTTACGTCAAACAAAAATCAAAGTGATTTCCTGATACTAAATTAGAAATTTATTCTAAAACCGTACCCTATACCGTACCCTGAAAAAAGTGAAAGTTTGTTTTGAGAGCTTAAAAATACGATGGTGCGGATGAAGAGACTCGAACTCCCATGCCTCGCGGCACCAGATCCTAAGTCTGGCGTGTCTACCAATTTCACCACATCCGCACACAACAATAAAAAGTGGTACGCCCTACACGATTCGAACGTGTGACCTACGCCTTAGAAGGGCGTTGCTCTATCCAGCTGAGCTAAGAGCGCGTATAAAATAAGGTCTGGTGCGCTCAATAGGAGTCGAACCTATAACCTACAGATCCGAAGTCTGTTGCTCTATCCAATTGAGCTATGAGCGCTTCGTTCTTAAAAAAACAAATGGGGTAAGTGATGGGAATTGAACCCACGACCCTCAGGACCACAATCTGATGCTCTAACCAACTGAGCTACACCTACCATGATCTTATAAATAAAATGGTCGGGGTGAAAGGATTCGAACCTTCGGCCCCTTGGTCCCAAACCAAGTGCGCTAACCAGACTGCGCTACACCCCGACAAACTTAAAAAAATGATTTTAAGGATGAAAGTTTACACAAATAGTTGCATTTTGTCAAGCTATTTTTTACTAAATTCTATCAAACCTTCCGTTGGTGAGCTAGCACTTGCGTAAGGTTTTTTTAACATTCTGCCAGCAAGAAAGCTATTTCGGCCCGCAATCACCGCATGTTTCATAGCTTCGGCCATCAAAATAGGATTTTTTGCTGTTGCAATTGCTGTGTTTGTTAAAACTCCATCAACTCCTATCTCCATAGCAATACTTGCATCACTTGCGCATCCGATGCCAGCATCAACGATAACAGGAACATTAACAGCTTCTTTTACAAACAAAACGTTATATCTGTTTTGTATACCAAGTCCACTTCCAATAGGAGCAGCAAGAGGCATGATAGCAGCACTTCCAGCATCTTCTAGCCTCTTTGCCATGATTGGATCATCGTTTGTATAAGTCATGATAGTAAATCCATCTCTTGCTAAAACTTCGCAAGCTTTTAGGCTCTCTTCGACATCAGGATAAAGAGTTCTGTTTAAATCACCAATGATTTCAAGCTTTATCAAGTCTATACCAGTTGCTTCTCTTACCATACGAAAAAGCGTAATGGTTTCAGCTGCTTTTGTACAACCTGCAGAGTTTGGCAAAAGTTTTACATTTGTATCTTTAAAATAATCAAGTAGGTTTTCCTCTTTTTTGTTAGTTATATTTACTCGCCTAACAGCTACTGTTATGATTTCTGCTCCACTTGCAAGTGTTGCATCTTTTGTAGTTTGAAAGTCCTTGTATTTACCGCTTCCAACAATCAAGCGACTGTTAAATTCGTACTTTCCGATTTTTAATTTGTCCATCTTTTTTCCTTTACATGTAAATACTAATCTTGTTTTTTTGAGCGAATATATATATTTATAGACTCAACCGCCAAAGAGAATGCCATAGCAAAATAGATATAACCTTTTGGTATGTGAAAAGAGAGTCCTTCAGCTATCAAAGTAACACCAATGAGAATTAAAAACGATAACGCTAACATCTTTAATGTTGGATGTTTTTCAACAAAACCGCTAATCGTTTTAGATGCAAACATCATAACACCAACTGCCAAAATTACTGCGATTATCATAACCATAAGATATTGTGAAGCCATACCAACAGCTGTTATAACAGAATCAAGAGAAAATATAATATCAAGAAGTGCGATTTGCACCAACACCCAACCAAAACTAGCAGCTTTTACACTTTTTGTCTCTTTTTCATCTACATTGTCCATGGCATGATGAATCTCAAGTGTTGACTTTACAAGCAAAAACAGACCACCAATAATCAAAATCAAATCTCGTCCGGATATCTCATTGCCCAAAACTTCAAAAAGTGGAGTTGTTAGCTTCATAATCCAAAAAAGTGAAAGCAAAAGAAGTATTCTTGTTCCCATAGCAAGAGAAAGTCCAATGATTCTCGCTTTATCTCGTTGGTGCGCTGGCAGTTTACCTGCTAAAATCGCTATAAATATTATGTTATCAATCCCTAAAACTATTTCTAAGCCTGTTAAAGTTGCAAGGGCTACCCAAGCTTCAGGCTGGCTCATCCAATCAAACACTAAAATCCTTTGTAAAGTTAAAAATAAAGTCGTATTCTATAATCATCTAGTTAATAGTTTTATTATGGCTTGTGGGAGTATTTCATACTCTATTTTATGGATTTTATCTTCAAACTCTGTAAAACTCATACCTTTTGTTTTTTTAAAGCTTTGCTGTAAGATTATCTCTCCGCCATCAAGTTCTGCATTTACAAAATGCACACTAACTCCTCCTTCACTAACATCTGCCTCAAAACTATCTTTTATAGCATTTGCGCCTTTAAAAAGTGGCAAAAGTGATGGATGAAGATTTATCGCTGTTACATTGTCTGTAAAAGCTGGCGTTAGTATCCTCATAAAACCAGCCAAAACAACCAAATCTATATCGTGAAACTTTATAACTTCAACCAATTTTTTATCAAATTCTTCTCTTGTGCTAAAATCTTTATTTAAAACTATAACTGGCTCTATGCCGTATTTTCTTGAGCGTTCAATACCTAAAACACTCTCTTTGTTGCAAAGTGTTAGTGCAACTTCTATCTTTACATCACCAAAAACTTTGTTGTGAAGTTTTTTTAAAATATTTTCTAAATTTGTTCCACTTCCACTAAAAAGAATTGCTATCTTTTTTATAACCATTTTATCCCTTCAATCAAATCTTGTGGCGTTAGCGAATAATTGTTTGCTTTATAGTTATTTGCAACAAGAGAGTGTGCTAAAACTGCATTTATGCTAGCATCAAGCGGACTTCTTCCTTGGGCTAAAAGTGAGCCAATCATACCAGCTAAAACATCGCCACTTCCGCCCTTTGCAAGAGCAGAATTTCCAAGCGTGCAAACATACACTTTGCCCTCATGTGCTATAAGTGTATTTGCGCCTTTTAATACTAAAACCGCTTTACATGTAAGACTAAATTCTCTTGCAAAATGAAATCTATCTTTTTGAATCTCTTCAACACTGACATATTTACACGTAAAGATTTTCAAAAGCGAGCTGAACTCTTTTGGGTGAGGCGTTAGCACGCAGTTTTTGTTAGTTTGTGTTATCTCTTTTGTTATTTCTTTATGTAACATATCAGCATCCAAAACCGTTGGTAAAGTATCAAACCACTCTTTTTTTACTTCTACATTTCCTAAGCCCATACCGCAAACTAAAGCCGTTGTTTTTGGCGAAATGTTTTTTGTTTGCATAATGTTATAGGGAATTTTTTGGCTCTTTTCACCAACTAAGCTAACAAGCCCAGCACCAAATCTAAATCCAGCCATCGAACTTAGTATACTCGCACTCTCATCTTCGCCTTTTATAACGCTCAGATATCCAAAATCGCCTTTGTTAGTGTTTGTGTTTTTTCTAATAGGCAGATTTAAATCGCTTTTTTCTAATAAAAAAGTATTATTTTTCTCTTCAAAAAAACTTCTATCAATACCTAAATCACAACATTTTATCTCGCCAACAAAACTTTTTGAATTATCATAAAAAAGGCTCTCTTTCAATGCTCCAAAAGTGAGCGTAAAGTCTGCTCTAAAAGTCTCCGAAGAGAAAAGTCCAGTTGGCATATCGCAAGCTATCTTTAACCCATTAAGAGTGTTTACATGTAAAAGTGTGTTTAGTACACTTTTGTCCGTTATCTCTCTTTGTCCGCTTCCAAAGATTGCATCAACAAAAACATCCGCTTCAAAAACTTCTCTCACCTCTTTTACATGTAAAAGTTTTGCACGTTTACTTTGAAGTATGCAAAGCTCACTTTTTGGCATTTCTTGTACTAACACACTAACATCGTAACTTCCATTTAGCATTCTTGCTAAAGAGTATCCATCGGCGCCGTTGTTTCCTTTGCCACAAAGTATAAGGATTTTGGAGTTTTTAGGTGTTTTTTCTTTTATGAAATTTGCCATGGAACTTGCAGCATTTTCCATCAAAATCTCTTCACTTAAAAGATACTTTTCAACTGCTTTTTTATCTAAAAAATTTGTCTCTTTAAAAATCTTTTGCATCTTTTTACCTTTTGAAGTTGATACTTTTTAAACATTAAATTCATTTATATCATCTTGTTGAAAAATAGAAAAATATTTATTATATTTTGTAGTTTTAATAATATCTTCAAAAGATTCTTGGTTTATAAGTAATCCTTTGGTTATGATATCGTCTATTTTAAAATTTTTTTCAAAAAGATGAGGATTAACAATAAATTCCGGCTCTTCGTTTGCCATAATATGCTCAATTCCAAATATAAAATGAGGTAAAAGTCCTCCCTTAATGCTAATCTCATCCTCTGAATCATATCGTGCCTTATATGCTGGTAAGTTATATTTTTTACATAGTTCAGATATGTTTTCAGATATGTTTTTACTATGTATAGCAAATTTATAATATGATTCAGTTAATATATAGTGATATATTATTTTATTTTCATCTTTTCCAAACTTTAGCGCTTCTTCATATTTTAATGTAGTAGATACATAGTGAGAATATGTCTTAACAACATTATCCATTGTATGCAAATAAGCATAATAATAATCTCTAATCATAAGTTTATCATTATTTTGAATTGGTTGAATAATTTGTAAAAATTTACTTTCTGATGTTTCTTGAAAAAATATTTTAAAATCTGTATCATTGTGATGATTATCATCTTTAATATTATTGTATATAAATTTAAATGTCTCGTCTGAGGTGTCATTCATATTTAACAAATAGTTTCTCTGCTTGCCACATAAGTTATCTAAGCAATCATGATCATTATAAAAATTTTTTGCTTTTTCTCCAAGCATAAATATCTTATTAGATATATCCTCTATAGAATATTCATTTAATACACTATATAAATTTGTTAAGTTATTACATCTATAAACCATTGGGCAATTATTTTTAGAATTTATTAACTCTATACTGCGTAATAGAGTATTTGTTTCACTTGTCGTTAATTCTCTTTTTGTGTTATTAATTACAACATATTTTTTTGAAAGTATTTTATAACTCATGCAAAACCATCCTTACTATTAAAGTTAAATCCATTTTACCTTTGCCTAAAGCTTAATGCTTTTAGGATTGAAGTTTTATCTATCATCTCTTTTTCATCCAAATCGGCTATCGTTCTTGCAACTCTTTTTATCTTTCCTATACTTCTGTGAGATAGTCCAAATCTTGCATTTGCGTTTGCTAAAACCTCGTCTGCTTCTTTGTTGAGCCCGCAAACTCTCTTCATCTCTTTATCGCTCATCTTGCCATTTAACTCTTCTTGATTGCGATTTTTTTGCATTTTAAAGGCATTTAAAACTTTTGCGTACATTTTAGCTGAGTCAAGCTCTGATTTGTCTTCTATCAGGCTTTCATCCATCTGCACATACAAATCAATCCTATCCAATACAGGACTTGAGATTTTTGATTTGTATCTTTGTATCTCTAAATCTGAACATTTGCAAACTCTTTTTTGACTAAACAAGTTTCCACAAGGGCAAGGATTTTGAGCTGCTGCAAAAAGAAATTTTGTTTTGTAACACACTTTAGAATTTACTCTTGATATAAGCACTTGGTTATCTTCGAGTGGCTCTCTTAAACTCTCCAAGATTTGCTTTGCAAAATGAGGAAATTCATCAAAAAAAAGTATACCGTTGTGTGCGATTGCTACTTCGCCTATTTTTGCTCCAAAGTTACTTCCTCCACCAAAGATAGAAGGACGAGAACTTGTATGATGTGGGCTTCTAAAAGGACGAAGCGGGCTAAAGTCAGATATTTCACCATTTAATGAACTGTTTGCTGTAATCTCTAAAAGTTCTTCAATACTAAGTGGTGGAAGTATATACTGCAATCTTTTTATACTCATGCTTTTGCCACAACCTGGGCTTCCTTCAAGCAAAATATTATGAAATCCAGCTGCTGCTATCATAATCGCATTTTTTGCTTGTTCTTGCCCTTTTATATCTTTAAAATCCAAACTAAAATCGCTATTTTGAATGTATATTTTGTCGTTTATGATAAGAGGGTTTGCAAAAAGTGGATGAGTGTTTGTAGATTTTTTCTCTTCTTGCTTTTCTGGTTCTTGAAAAAATAAAACTGCCTCATGAAGAGTTGAGAGTGCGTAAACTTCTATATTTGGTATAGAAGAGATGAGTTTGCTTATGTCATTTGGAACTATAACTTTTAAGTTTTTTACACTATTTGCAAGCGACAAAACTATGGGAAATATAGAAGTTGTGCTTTTTATACTTCCATCAAGCCCCAACTCTCCAAATATATAAAAATCTCTGAAGTTAACTGCCTCTTTTTGAAGTGCCACCAAAAGTGCAATGCCAAGGTCAAAGTGGCTTCCCTCTTTTTTCAAATCTGATGGAGAAAGATTTACGGTTATCTTTTGCGCTGGGAACTTAAACTCTATGGAATTTAATGCGGCTTTTATCCTGTCCCTTGATTCTTGGATAGATTGATTTGCAAGTCCAACGATACTAAAACTTGGCAAGGCTCTTACAAATGCAGATTCAACTTCTATGCTGTAAGCTTTGTTTGATTCAAGCGTTGCACAAAGAAGTCGTTTCATCGGCCAAACCTTTTTTAAAAATTGATTGGTTTATGATAACATATTTTTGAATTTATTGATTTTTGTTTGCAGATTGAAAGATTTTTTGTTAAGGCCTTTACATGTAAAGGCCTTAACGTTTTAAAAATTAGTATTTTGCTTTTTTGTATAAATCAGCGATAACTTCCCAATCAAGCACTTCAAAAAATGCCTTAATATAGTCAGGTCTTCTGTTTTGATACTTTAAGTAGTAAGCGTGCTCCCAAACATCAAGCGCTACAAGCGGAGTTGCATTGTCTAATCCTGTGATGCTTTTTGGCATAAAAGTGTTATCTTGATTTGGGGTTGAGCAAACTGATAGTTTGCCATTTTTCACAACAAGCCAAGCCCAACCAGAACCAAATCTTCCAACTGCAGCTTTTGTAATCTGCTCTTTTAAAGCTTCGTAACTTCCAAAAGTTGCTTTGATTTTGTCTGCTAATTCACCTTTTGGCTCTTTGTTTCCTTTTGGGCTAAGGATAGAAAAATATAGATTGTGGTTGTAAAATCCGCCACCATTGTTTCTGAGTCCAGCTTGGAAGCTAGTACCAAAAGTGTCAAGCTTAGAAAAAAGCTCTTCAACTGGTTTTGTTAGACATTCTGGCACATTTGCACTTACTATATCGTTGAAATTTTTTGCATAAGTTGCATGGTGTTTTGAGTAGTGAACTTCCATAGTTTTCGCATCGATATGAGGCTCTAGGGCATCATAAGCATAAGACAATTTTACTTGTTCAAACATTTTGTACTCCTAATTAGTAAATTTATTGGAGTTATTGTACACCAATTTGGATAATCAATTATTTCAAATTTGATTTAATTACAATATTTAATAAAAATTATTGTTTGATAAAAATTCTATAAGCGCTGCTTTAGCAACACTTTTTGAAATATCAGATAAATCTTTTAACAAAATCTCCTCCTTTTTGTGCTTAGAGATTTCTTTTCTTTTGTTGCTTTTTATCTTTTTGCATCTGCTTGTACTCTTTTTCAAACTTTTTGCGTTTTAAATATGAGAGTTTTTCTATAAAAAGATGGCCTCTTAAGTGGTCTATCTCGTGTTGAAGTGCAATCGCCATAAGTCCATCAAATTCTTTGGTAAATTCATCTCCATGTCTATCTTGATACTTTAACTTTATAACTTTTGCTCTTTCTACATCTTCATAAATTTCAGGAACGCTAAGACAACCTTCTTGATATGTACAAATCCCACTTTGTTCAACTATCACTGGATTTATAACTTCAAAAAGGTCAGTTTTATCTTGCATGCCATCTTCATTTGCTAAGTTTATAACAAGTATATTTAGTGGTGTTGAAATTTGTATAGCAGCAAGTCCAATGCCATTTTTGTGTATCATCGTTTCATACATGTCATCCAAAATCTCATGCAAAGCCTCATCAAATGTTGTAACATCTTTTGAGACTTCACGAAGTTTTGGGTTTGGATAGGTTATGACTTCTTTAATCATCGTTTACATGTAAACTATTTAAAGCTTTTTTCTAAAACTTTGTCTATAAGTCCATACTCTTTTGCTTCTGATGAACTCATAAAGAAATCTCTATCTGTATCTTTTGCGATTTTAGCTAACTTTTGACCAGTATTTTTAGCCAAAATGTTATTCAGAGTCTCTTTCATCCTCAAAATCTCTTTTGCCTGAATCTCTATATCTGTCGCTTGTCCTTGAGCGCCACCTAAAGGTTGGTGAATCATGATTCTTGCATTTGGAAGAGCAAATCTTTTGCCCTTTGTTCCAGAACTAAGCAAAAATGCGCCCATAGAAGCAGCTTGACCGATACAAATAGTTGTAATGTCTGGCTTTATATAATTCATAGTATCAAATATACTAAATCCGCTTGTCACAACTCCACCTGGAGAATTTATATAAAAATAGATATCTTTTTCAGGATCTTCTGCTTCTAAAAATAGCATTTGCGCAACTATCGAAGAGGCGACATCGTCATTTATCTCACCACTTAACATTACGATTCTATCTTTCAAAAGACGGGAGTAGATGTCGTAACTTCTCTCACCGCGTCCTGTTTTTTCGATTACCATAGGAACATAGTAACTCATTATTCACCTTTTTTTGTTGCTTTTTTAATTGGAGCTTTCTCTTCTTTTGTTGCTACTTTTTTCTCAGCTTTTGGCTTGCTTGTTTTTTCTTCTGATGATTTTGCATCATCTTCTTTGTCTGTTTTTGCAAACAATGAACCAAATAGTTTATCTTCAATCATAGCCATTTTGATAGCTGGCAACACGCCTTGTTGTTTATAGTTTTCGATATGTTGTTTTGGGTCTTGACCATATTGCATTGCCTCAAAATAAATCATTTGCATAACTTCTTGATCACTTACTGTAACATTTTTAAGTCTTGCAAGTTCATCAACTATAAATGTTAGTTTTACGCTACTTTGGGCATCATTTCTAAATGTTTCTCTTTTTTCTGTAACTTTTTTAGGGTCGTTTTTGAAAGCTTCCATATCTTCTTCACTTATGCTTCTGAAGATATTTCTAAATAAAACATCCATCTCTTGCTCTACTATATTATCAGGTAAATCAAAATTTACAGCTTTCACGATATCGTCAACAAATTTTGGTTTTAACTCTTCGTTGTAAAGTTTTGAAAGTTTTTCGTTTCTTATTTGCTCTTTGATTCTATCTTCTAATTTTTCAAGTGTTGGTTGCTCTTCACCTGGTAAAAATTTCTTTAAAGTATCTGCATCAACCTCTTTTGGAACATCTCTTTCTTGTATTTCATGAAGTGTCACTTTAAAAGTTGCATCTTTTCCAGCAAGCTCTTTATTGCCATACTCTTCTGGAAATTTTACTTTTACATCTCTTGTTTCATCAACATTCATGCCAACCATACCATCTTCAAAACCAGGAATGAAGCTTTTACTTCCGATTTCTAAAACATAGCCTTTTGATGCACCACCTTCAAAAGCTTTATCATCAACAAAACCTTCAAAATCAATCAGTGCAAAATCACCTTCAGCTAAAGCTCTTTTTTTTGTCACTTTTTTAAGTGGAGCGTTTGATTTTAAAAGTGAATTAACTCTTTCATCAACCTCTTCTTTTGCAACTCTTGGCGTTTTGTACTCTGGTATACACTTCTCGTAACCATCAAGATTTATCTCTGGTCTTAGTGAAATTTTAAGTTCAACATCGATACCATCTTCACGTCTGTCAAATTTTGTAAAGTGTGGCTCGCCTATGATTTTTGATTCATCAACACTTAACTCTTTTACTGTTAAATCATATAACTCTTTGATTGCTTCTTGTTCTGCGTCTTGTTTAACTTTCTCAGCATATCTTGCTTTTACAACAGATGCTGGTACTTTTCCTTTTCTAAAACCATCAATGTGAACATTTTTAGCAAGCGATTTTAAAATCTTATCTTGTTTCTCTTCAATTTTTTTGCTGTCTATTTTCGCACTTGCTGACGCGTTTGCACTATTGATTTTGGTAACCTTAACTTCCATACATTTCCTCTTTAAATAAAAAAATTTTAGAGGCGAATATATCAAAATTTTCTTTAATAACTCATTTATAATAGAAAAAACGTTTACATGTAAAGCTTTTTTTATCATCTTTTTAGTAAACTCGCAAGATTAATTTAAAAAAAGATGGTGTAAATTATCATGAACGATAAACAAATAGCAGAATTTGAAGAAGCTGTAAAAAAGATACTAAGCTTAATTGGTGAAGATACAAACCGCGAAGGACTTTTAAAAACTCCAAATCGTGTAGCAAAAGCTTATGAATTTATGATGCAAGGATACTCTCAAGATCCAAAGCAAGTCTTAAATGATGCGCTTTTTACAAGTTCAAATAACGAAATGGTACTAGTTCGCGATATAGAATTTTACTCGATGTGTGAACATCACATGTTGCCAATCATAGGACGTGCACACGTAGCTTACATACCAAATGGAAAAGTTGTTGGACTTTCAAAAATTCCAAGAATGGTTAACATTTTCTCACGTCGTCTTCAAATACAAGAGCAGTTAACAGAACAAATTGCAGAAGCTTTACATGATGTTATAAAACCTCGTGGGGTTGGAGTAGTAATCCAAGCAAGACATATGTGTGTTGAAATGAGGGGTGTTGAAAAAATAAATTCTACAACAACAACTTCAGCACTTCGTGGAAGTTTTTTAAAAGATCCAAACACAAGAAGAGAGTTTTTCTCCCTAATTAACGCAAAGCCTGAAATTAGATATTGATACTTTTTATCAGTTATCCCTAAATTTAGGCTCTGGCTGCTACATAAAAATAAATATTTGGCTGATTTTTTAATTTTTTTTTAATCAATCTTTTCTTATCATTCGTAAGTTTATTAAGACAAATTATATCCGAATTAAACAGTAACTTTTTTAGGAGTTTTTAAATATGAGAGTTTATCTTGACAATAACGCAACGACGATGGTTGATCCTGAAGTTTTTGAAGCAATGAAACCATTTTTTGTTGAAAAGTATGGAAATCCAAACTCACTTCACCAATTTGGAAGTGAAACTCACCCAGCCCTAAGAGCTGCTATGGATGAACTATATACTGGCATAAATGCAAGAAATGAAGATGATTTGGTTGTAACTTCATGTGCTACTGAGAGTATCAACTGGGTTATTAAAGGCGTTTATTTTGACAAGATTTTAAATAAAGATAAAAACCACGTAATTACAACAAGCGTGGAGCATCCAGCAGTTACATCTGCCTGTCATTTTTTAGAGACTCTTGGTGTTAAGGTTACATATTTGCCAGTAAACCATGATGGCGTTGTAGAACCTGACGCACTAAGAGAAGCCATAACAGATAAAACAGCACTTGTGAATGTTATGTGGGCAAACAATGAAACTGGTATGATTTTTCCTATAAAAGAGTTAGCAAAAATAGCTCATGAACATGGCGCATTATTTCACACAGATGCAACTCAAGCAATGGGAAAGATCGCAGTTGATGTGCAAGATGTTGATGTAGATTATATGAGTTTTTCTGCCCACAAATTTCACGGACCAAAGGGAGTAGGTGGACTTTACATAAAAAAAGGTTGTAGAGTTGTAAGCTTGCTTCATGGTGGCGAACACATGGGCGGTATGAGAAGTGGAACACTAAATGTATCTGGAATTGTAGGAATGGGAAAAGCTTTGAAAATTGCAAACGAACACCTTGATTTTGAAAATGGTCAAGTAAGAGTTTTAAGAGACAAACTTGAAGATGCACTTTTAAAACTTTCTGATGTTATTGTGGTTGGAAGCAGAGATCACAGAGTTCCAAATACAATATTGATAAGCATAAAAGGTGTTGAGGGTGAAGCTATACTTTGGGATTTAAATAAAGCAGGAATTGCGGCAAGTACGGGAAGTGCTTGTGCAAGTGAAGCGCTTGAGTCTAACCCTGTAATGGAAGCGATTGGCGCAAGTGATGACTTGGCTCATACAGCTGTTAGACTTAGTCTTAGCCGTTTTACAACAGAAGCTGACATAGACTATGCGATTGAAGTTATAACAAAAGCTGTTTTAAGATTAAGAGATATTTCAAGCTCATTTTCTTATGCACCTTCTTGGCACAAAAGTAAATTATAAGAGGAAAATAAAATGGCAAAATCAGATTTAATTGGTGGTTCGATTTGGGAAGAGTATAGCCAAAAAGTGGCTAGACTTATGGATAACCCAGTCCACCGCGGAGAGATAACAGAAGAAGAAGCAAATGCACAGGGTTTAAGACTTATAGTCGCAGACTTTGGAGCTGAGAGTTGTGGCGATGCTGTAAGACTTTACTGGGCAGTCGATCCAACAACAAATATTATAAAAAATGCAAAATTTAAAAGCTTTGGCTGTGGAACAGCGATAGCAAGTTCTGACACCATGGCTGAACTTTGTATCGGCAAAACCGTTGACCAAGCAGTAAAAATAACAAATATAGATGTTGAGTTTGCGATGAGAGATACTCCTGATGTTCCAGCGGTTCCACCTCAAAAAATGCACTGTTCGGTTATGGCTTATGATGTTATAAAAGCCGCAGCTGCACAATACAAAGGCGTTGATGCTGCAAGCTTTGAAGATGAGATAATCGTCTGCGAATGCGCAAGAGTTAGTCTTGGAACAATTAAAGAAGTTATAAGACTAAATAACTTAACAACAGTAGAGCAGATAACTCAATACACAAAAGCTGGAGCATTTTGTAAATCTTGTATCAAACCAGGTGGTCACGAAGCAAGAGAGTATTTTTTAGTTGATATATTAAAAGAGGTAAGAGCTGAAATGGAATATGAGAGAATAGCAAAAGAGCCTTGTGCAGTTCCAAACGAGGTTGATTTTGATAGTATGAGCGTTGTACAAAAGTTCAAAGCTATAGATGCGATTTTGGATGCGGATATACGCCCAATGCTTGTAATGGATGGCGGAAATATGGAAGTTTTAGACATCAAAGAAGAGAGTGAATTTGTTGATGTTTACATAAGATATCTTGGAGCTTGTCACGGTTGTGCAAGCGGAAGCACCGGAACACTCTTTGCGATTGAATCACTCGTGCAATAAAAAATAAGCCCAAAAATCAGGGTTTTACCTATCTACATACTTTTACATGTAAAGAGAAAATCTTTACATGTAAACTACTGAAAACCCTTACATAAAAAACGAATATTTTTACATTTAAAGCCTTGCATACTACTTGTGCGTTGCGGCAAAAACCGTTAATAAATTTGAATGAGAAAGCGTTAGAAAAACAAATGTTTGAGTGAAACGAGTTTTTGTTTTTTATTTTTTAAGTAAAAATTTTAGGTTTTTAAGCACCATTACTTGAATTTCTCTTTCTTTTTCTTCGAGGAAAAAGAAAGGGGATAAAACTAAAAGCTTGGTTGTAAAAAATCAAACAAAACTACATTGGTTTACATGTAAAGATTCAAAAAATAACAATGTTTTGCCGTCTAAAAATATTAGCATTTACTAAATAAATCTCTTTACATGTAAACATTTTATTGCAAATAATAAAAATTTCGCTATAATTTCGCCCTTAAGCTTTTTTTAGAGCTATCTTTTGTGCAAAGGATTGCACTTTACTGGTCTTACTACGCATTTTGTTTTGTTTGGTGAGACTCTTATTTTAAGATAGAAACTATTCACCGCTTTTAAAAAAACAAAATATTTAGGAAAACAAAATGCAAAATTTTGAACAATTTAACCTGCACACAGACATTTTGCGTGCAGTAAAAGAGGCTGGTTTCAAAGAACCAAGTCCGATACAAAGTGAGGCTATTCCGGTAGTCCTAGATGGTCGTGATATAGTTGCGCAAGCTCAAACAGGTACAGGAAAAACAGCTGCTTTTTCACTTCCTACACTTAGCAAAATCGATACAACAAAAAACGATATACAAATCCTTGTTATAACTCCAACAAGAGAATTAGCTACTCAAGTAAGTGATGAAATGTATCAACTTGGTAGATTTCGTGGAATTCACACAGTTACAGTTTATGGTGGAAGTTCATACTCAAGACAGTTGAAGTTGATAGACAAAGGTGCAAATGTTATGGTTGCAACTCCTGGTCGTTTGCTTGACTTACTGAAAAACAATAAAATCAAAAACTTTGCCCCAAGCATCGTTATACTTGATGAAGCTGACGAAATGCTTGATATGGGCTTTTTGGAAGATATAGAACTTATCTTTACATTTTTACCAAAAGTTCGCCAAACAATGCTTTTTAGTGCAACGATGCCTGAACCTATAAAAGTATTAGCAAAAAGAATTTTAAATAACCCAACTTTCATAAGCGTAACTCCACAAAATGCTACAACAAACGCTGACATTGAACAACAATACTACGTTATAGAAGAGTTTGAGAGAGATGATGCTGTTATAAGACTTCTTGATGCACTTGAGCCAAATAAAGCGATAATCTTTTGTCGTATGAAAAAAGAGGTTGATAGACTGGCAACTAGACTTGTAGCTTCTGGATTTATAGCAAAAGGACTTCATGGCGACATGGACCAATCTCAAAGAGAAGAAGTTATAAAAGCTTTTAGAAACTCTGATATCGACATATTGATAGCAACTGACGTTGCAGCTCGTGGATTAAACGTAAAAGATATAAGCCACGTATTTAACTACCATATCCCATTTGACCCTGAAAGTTACGTTCACCGCATAGGAAGAACTGGACGTGCTGGACAAAAAGGTGTTGCTATAACACTTCTTACTCCTATCGAGTACAACAGTATGGTAAGAATCGCTAAAACAGTAGGCACAAAGATAGAACAAAAGCAAGTACCAAGCTTGATTCAACTAAAAGAGGGAAATCTTAAAAAAATGGCTGAGACAATCCGCCAAAGTAGTGTTGATGATACAGCTATGAAGATTTTATCTTCACTTGAAAATGAGATGGATTTAGCGCAAATCGCTTGCAAAGCAATCTCTCTACTGTTAAATAAAGATGGTGCAAAAGGACCAGAAAGTATTGGAATAGATAGTAAAACTTTTGAAAATTATGTAAAACGCATAAAAAATGCAGAAGAAGAGAACAGAAGAGGCGGTGGCAGAAAAAGAGGCGGCAGAAGCGATGACAGAAGAAGACGCTCTCGTGATGGTGAGAGCGGAAGCCGTGGTGGTGATGGTAGAAGCCGTGAAGGTGGTCGCGAAAACAGAGGTGGAAGCGGTTACTCAACTGGGGGCTCTTATAAAAAATCAGGTGAAAGCCGTGGCTCAGGAGAGAGTCGTGGTGGTGGATACAAAGGTGAGGGACGCGCAAGCAAAAGCTCATCAGGTGAGAGAAGAAAAAGCGACTCTTACGCAAAATCTGAACCAAAAAAAGACAAAAAACCTAGAGTTAAAAAATAACTAAACTGCAAAATGCTTTACATGTAACAAATCTTTTACATGTAAAGCCCTTAAACCTCAAACAACCTTCCCTTTTATAAAAATTTTAAACATTTTAAACTATCATCTATAAAACAGTTTAGGATAGCTATATGCAAGAAAATGAAAATGTTGCACTTTTAAAAGAAGCGGATGATTTTTTAATAAATCAAAATTACAAACAAGCTTTGAGTTTTTACAGAAAAGCGTTCAAAAATGCTCCAGAAAATACTAAAGTACTTCTTGGACTAAGCTACTCTTATAGCGGACTTGGGGAGTTTAAAGATGCGTTAAAGTATGCTGAACTTATTTTAGAAAATCATCCTAAAAACTTTGAAGCACTCTTTTTAAAAGCAAGTTATCTAGGCAGAATGCAAAAACACAAAGAAGCGTTAGAGATACTTCAAATCGCCCTAAAAATAGAGCCAAACAGTATAAAAGCACTAACAAGTGTTAGCTTTAATTTTGGGGAAATCAAAAACTTTGGTGAAGCCATAAAATACTGTGATAAAGTCTTAGCACTTGAACCAAACAATATAAAAGCTCTTATAAACAAAGAGGTTTATCTATCAAAACAAGACAAAAATGAGGAAGCTTTGCAGTGTACGCTAAAGGCACTTGAAATTGAACCAAAAAATATAAATATACTAGTTGGAGCCGAGTATCTTCTCTCAAAACTTGGTAAATTTGACGAAGCTGTTAAAATCTGCGATAGGATTTTGGAGATTGAGCCAAAAAACAAAAGAGTTAAAAACAATAAAAATCACTACTTGAAAAAACTCGGTCTAAAAAGTAGTAAAAGTCTACTTGACAACAAGTTTATCTTTATCATGGTTATGATTTTTATAGCACTTTTTCTGACATATATAACACTAAAATAGTCTTTACATGTAAAGACTATTTTCCATCTGGACTTAACCCTTTTAACATATATCCAAACTCATCGTCACTTAAATCATAATCTAGCCATCTTTTATAAAACTCTTTAGTTTCCTCTTTTATATCTATATGATTAAAAAGTTTTGGCTGTATGGTTTTTGCTGCCCAAAGTATTTGAAGTGCTTGTTCTGAGCTGTATCTATCCCAGTTAAAAACCCCAGAAGGATTTCCAAAAACTTTTTTGTTTTTTACAGCATTTAGTGATGAAAAGATAGGATCAGCGTAAATCCTTTTGATGCCCTCTTCATTGTTTCTACTTCCAACTATGATGATATCTGGATTTGCAAGCAGCAACTCTTCGGCTGTTATCTCCCTCATATTTCCTTCTAATTTCACGGCATTTTTGCCACCTGCTAGAGTTATCCACTCGTCTATGATAGAGTTTCCGCCATCAACTTTTAACAGATTTATACTGCTTGATATGTGCATAACTCTTGGCTTGTCTTCATCTTTTATGTTTTTTGTTATGTTAGTTACTTTTTCTATGTTAGTGTCAAAATATTTTATAAAATCATCGGCTCTTTTTGAACCCTCTTCTCCTATGATTTCACCTGTTATTTTTATGGTTGTTTTCATATCTGCATAATTTCTAAACATGATATTTACCACATTTAGCCCAAATCTTCTAAGTTGCTCTGCATATTTTGAAGAGGATGTTATGACAACATCTGGTTTTGCAGCTACAAGCTCTTCAAATTGGATACCGTCGCTTTGCGCTGCTGCGGTTATATTTTTGATTTCTGGGAAAAATTTACTAAACCAAGGATTGTCTTGTATCATCTTGGTTGTTACAACGAGTTTATCAGCACCACCTAAAACCAAAACTATTTGGTTGTTTGCATGCCAAAGATCAGCTATAGCTTTTACATCTTTTGGTAAAAATACTTCATAACCCTCGCTGTCTATTATCTTTTTTTGATTGTTTAGAGAAATACTCTCATTTGCAAATAGAAAAACTTGTGAGAAAACCAAAAAACAGCAAAACAGAATCTTTTTCAAGTGAAATCCTTATCAATTTTCTTTGTTTATACAATTATATAACGAATTTGATTTTATTTCTTTGTTCTTGAAAAATGTATTAAGGTGTTTTGTATTTAGGATTTACATGTAAATGTTTATTCGTAATGTGACCAAAGAGTTAAAATTTTTACAGTTTTCTCTTCCTCAACAACTTCGTAAACGAGTCTGTGCTGAATGTTGATTCTTCTTGAAAACGCTCCTTTTAAATCACCTTGTAATTTTTCAAATGGAGGTGGATTTTGAAATGGGTTTAGTTTTATGATTTCAATCAACTCTTTTGCTTTATTGCTAAGATTTTTTGCTTTTAGTTTTTCTATATCTTTTATAGCTCGTTTACTAAAAACTATTTTATATTTTACCATTTCACATCATTTTCGCTAACAAAATCGCTTAGTGGCGCCTTAAGTCCTTTCATGATATCTTCGCGCAAATTTGGAATGGAACAAAGATATGCAGTTTCTAACAAACCGTTATAATCCTCTTCGCTTAAAATGATGGCATTTCCATCTTTTGTTGTGATATTTACTGGTTCACTATATTTTATAGTTTGCTCTAAAATTGTAAAGATATTTTTTCTAAAATTTGTTACGTTAGTATTAGTCATCTTGTTCCCTTTTTTAAAATATGTACATTATAGCGTACATTTTTAAATGCACTTACATGTAAAGCCTATTTCCACTTCCATAAACTATCATCAACATATTTTATCCCCAAGGAATTAGCAAGGTTTTGTAACTTTTTTCGTGTTTGTTCTTCATTTTCACAGTATTTCTTACTAAGTATAAAAGCAATTCCTGTATTAAATCTAAGATAAAAAGCTTCTAGAACTTCCGCTATCTCAAACATATCTTTATAATCCATCTTATACTCACTCAAAGTGATGTTGTTTTTTTCAATAGCACAATCATCATAAAACTCTATATGAAAGCTTTTTGTTGCATCCATTCCAATTATCCGATAAGCTTCTCTAAAATATTTTTCATTTGTTCGTTTTGCGCTTTTTAAAGATATGATTAGAAACAAACCCACAAAAATAAATGTTATACCCATAAAATAGTTTTGAATCCAAAAAGCATAAATAGCTGCAAACAACATAACAACTGATGAAACCACCATAATAATCACATTGTTTTTATGGTTTTTTGATTTTGCATAGACATAAAGTTGATAATTCACAAAATCATCAAAGTCATAACTCATCTTCTCTTGCACCTTTGCTCCTTACATGTAAAGCTTAATTTCTTCTTCTGTACTCTTCGTAGCCAAACTCTTTTAAGATTTTATAGCTTCCATCTTTTTTTAAAAGTGCCAAATCTGGAAGTTTTATGCCATTAAAGGTTGTATTTTTAACTATCGTGTAGTGAATCATATCTTCAAAGATTATCTTATCTCCGACTTTTAAAGGTTCATCAAAACTATAATCTCCCATGATATCGCCAGCCAAACATGTGTTTCCACCTAGTCTATATGTGTATTTTTTCTCACCAGCCTCACCTGCTCCACGTATAGTTGCACGGTAAGGCATTGCAAGAGTGTCAGGCATGTGAGCTTCTGCTGAAGTGTCTAAAATAGCTATATTTATATCATTTTGAACTATATCTAAAACACTTGCAACAAGCGTTCCGCTTTGCCAACCAACCGCTTCTCCAGGTTCTAGGTAAACTTCTATATTATTGTATTTTTTCTTGAAATTTTTTATAACTTCTATCAATCTTTCTATATCGTAATTATCTCTTGTTATGTGGTGTCCGCCACCAAAATTTATCCATTTCATCTGTGGTATAAACTCTCCAAATTTCTCTTCAAAGCCTTTTAATACCTCTTCAAGTGCATCCACATTTTGCTCACAAAGTGCGTGAAAATGAAGTCCTTCAACGCTTTCAAGTTTATCTTTTTCAAAATTTACTCTTGTGATTCCAAGCCTGCTAAACTTTGCACAAGGATTGTACAAATCAACAGGAGAGCTTGAAACCTCTGGATTTACACGAAGTCCAATACTTGCTCGCCCCTTTGCTTTAGCCTTAAACTTTTCAAGTTGAGAAAATGAGTTGAAAACAATGTGATGAGAGATATCCAAAACCTCATCTATATCTTCTTCTTTAAATGCGGGTGAGTAAGTATGCACCTCTTTGCCAAACATAGTAAAGCCAAGTTTTGCCTCATGAAGTCCACTTGCAGTGCATCCATCAAGGTATTTACTAACTATATTGAAACTATCTTGCAAGGCAAAACCTTTGAGTGCCAAAAGCACTTTTGCTCCGCTTTTTGTCTTTACATGTAAAAGCCTTTTTAAATTCTCTTCTAAAAGATGCTCTTCACACACATAAACAGGAGTTTTTACTTGGTTTAGGACGGATTCTAATTTGCTAATTTTTGGATTTTTCAATTTTTTGCCTTTAATTTTTGCAAAATTATATCAGACAATATAAAAATACCCATCAATTTGAGAGTTAGTTACTTAAATATTCAAAGTCACTCTTAAAGCAGTTTTATCAAAAAATTGATAGCCTGAACCACCTTCTGACAGTACATCAAGCAAGGTTTTAGCATCCGTTACTCTAACTCCACCAAGAGTGGTTACTTTATACTTTTTAAACACTTTAGGATAAAGCGGAACCGTTGGTCCAATAAGCGCAACTTGCGAGTCATCTTTCACAAAACTAAGCAATTCATCTAACGTTTGATTTGTTAGTGTTGTTCCAGTTGAGATTAGTACATCTGCCCAAGGAACCACTTCATTTGCCCTATTTGCTGGAGCAAAATACTTCATCTCTTCTGCTCTTAGTGTTGTTGGATCAAGCTCTAAAACTTTAAAGTTTTGCTCTCTTTTTATAAGCTCTTTTATGAATGGTATAAAGGCACCAACAAGTGCTACTTTATCATCTTTTTTGATATTCATACTTAGAAAAGTTTCACCCTCAAGCACATTCACATCTTTAGGCATCCCATCTCTTTGCCACAGTATTTCAATCAAAGCGTTTAGCATTGCTATAGCAATGGCTCGGCGAAGTTGATAAGGAGAGTGCAAATCTTCTAACACTTCTGTAACACCACTACCTTTTATTTTCCCCGAGTTTGGTAAAGCTTTTGTGGAGTTTGGGCAACAAACCGCCTCAGGAATTGCTTTGATTGGCGTAGCGCTCATACCACCAACGCCATTGCTAAGCTCAACCCCCGTAAAGAAGATGCCAACAACTGCTCTTTTTATAGTTAAAGTTTTTATCTCATTTTCTAGTTTACTTGAGACATCTTTATGTATTTCACTTAAGATTTTATTTTGCATTTTTGAATTCCTTATATTTTTAGAAGTATAACAAAATTGCAAGAAATAGCTTTAAATAAAAATAAGTGTATTTCTTAAAAAAGTTTTTGTGTGTAGTATAAAATTTGTTTTTACATGTAAGAAAAACTCTTACATGTAAATATATGTTTTTGTCTATTTTACTTCGTAATCTTCGTCTGGGCTAAGTTCAACTATCTTCCAAGGAAGTCCTTGTTTATTTAACTCATCCATAAAAGGTTTTGCGTCAAAATCTTCCATATTGTAAACGCCCTCTTTTTTCCATTTGCCCTCTAGTACCATCTTTGCACCAATCATAGCAGGAACACCTGTTGTATAACTAACAGCTTGAGATAAAGTCTCTTTGTAGCACTCTTCATGATCGCAAACATTGTAGATATAAACTCTTTTTGTTTTGCCATCCTTTTTACCTGTTATAAAACAACCAATATTTGTTTTGCCCTTTGTTCTAGGCCCCAAACTTGCAGGATCAGGAAGCAAGGTTTTTAAAAATTCAATAGGGATGATTTCCATGTCTTTGTGTTTTACTGGTTTGATACCAAGCATTCCAACGTTTTCCAAGCACTTCATGTGAGTTAGATAACTTTGCCCAAAAGTCATAAAAAATCTGATTCTTTTTAAACCTTTGATATTTTTAACTAAACTCTCCAACTCTTCATGATATAAAAGATAGCTATCTTTTGGACCAATCTCTGGATAATCCCAAACCATCTTAATCTCCATAGGAGAAGTTTCTATCCACTTTCCATTTTCCCAATACTTACCTTTTGAGCTAACTTCACGCAAATTTATCTCAGGATTAAAGTTAGTTGCAAACGGATAACCGTGATCACCTGCGTTGCAGTCAAGTATATCTATGTAGTTTATCTCATCAAAAAGATATTGTGCTGCGTATGCACAAAAAACGTTTGTAACTCCTGGGTCAAAACCGCTGCCAAGTAGTCCCATGATTTTTGCTTTTTTAAATGCGTCATCTTTTGCCCATTGAAGCTTGTACTCGAACTTCGCCTCATCTGGATGTTCATAGTTTGCAGTATCAACGTAATCAACTTTGGTTTTTATGCAAGCATCCATGATAGTCAAATCTTGATAAGGAAGAGCCACGTTTAAAACAAGATTTGGTTTTACTTTTTCTATCAAACTAACAAGTTCATCTACATTGTCCGCATCAACTTTTGCAGTTTCTATATCTACTTTGTACATTTTTTTTATGTCACTTGCTATCTCGTCACATCTTGCTTTTGTTCTACTTGCAAGTACAATCTTGCCAAAAACATCGCTGTTCATAGCACATTTTGTTGTAGCAACACGGCTAACCCCACCTGCTCCAATTATCAATATCGTTTTACTCATTTTTTATCCTTTACTAATGTTCTAAGTAGTATTTTAGCCAAATTTAAAGCCTTTGCACGGTGCGAAAACTTCTCTTTTACCTCATCATCGAGCTCACCTAAAGTTTTTGTAAAACCTTCTGGTATAAACATAGGGTCATAGCCAAAACCATTTGTTCCTTTTGGATTTGTTGTTGCATTTCCATACATGTAACCATGCACACTAAAATCACCTTTAACGGTTGAAAGCGCTATACAGGCTGTGTAAAATGCTGGTGTGATGCTAACATTTTTTAATTTCAGATTGTTTACCAAAAGTTCTAGGTTTTTCTTTGCATCTGCTTCAATGCCGGCGTATCTTGCACTGTAAATACCTGGTGCTCCATTTAAAAGTGGAACTGAAATCCCGCTATCATCCGAGAGAACTATAACGTTTTTGTCGTCTATCTTTTCAAAAACTGCGCGAGATTTTATAAGAGCATTCTCTTTAAAGCTGCTTCCTGTCTCTTCAATATCAAAAGGTGTCATCACTTCATCAAACGATAAAACTTCAAAACCTTTCAGATAAGCTTTAAACTCTTTGATTTTTCCTTTGTTTGCACTTGCTAGTACTATTTTCATCTATTTTTACTTTCCTTTGTTTACATGTAAAAAGAAGTAACAATTTTATCAACATTTTCTTTAAAAATGAGGGTAATTTTTAATAGGCTTTGTTTTAAAGAAAAAATGAAGTAAAATGGATTTTTCAACAAACACAAAGGTATTTTTTTCATGTTTAAAACCGTACTTCCACTTAGTATAGTTATAGCTCTTCGTTTTTTAGGTCTTTTTATAGTTATGCCGGTTCTCTCCATTTACGCATTAAAGTTAGAGCACTCAACAGAGATTTTAGTTGGTGTTGCCATTGGTATCTACGCTATCTCTCAAATGGCTATGCAAATTCCACTAGGATCTCTTTCAGACAAGATAGGAAGAAAGCAAGTTATCATATTTGGAACTTTTGTATTTATAGCTGGTTCTCTAATCTGTGCATTTGCTACAGATATTTACTCGCTTCTTATAGGAAGATTTGTGCAAGGCATGGGTGCTATTGGCGCTGTTGGAACTGCACTTATAACTGATTTAATCTCCGAGGAGAGACGTACAAAAGCGATGGCTATCATGGGTGCAACTATAGCTTTAAGTTTTGCATTTTCTATGGTTTTGGGTCCTATCATCGGTGGATTTTTTGGAGTTGATAAACTATTTTTTCTAACAGCATTTCTTGCATTATTGTCACTACTTTTACTTATAAAAGTACCAAATCCTCCACACATTCAATCAACAACACAAGAAGTAAAAGTAAAATACAAAACAATCTTAAAAGATGCAAATCTCTTTCGTATGAATATAACTAATTTTTTGCAAAAAGCTTTGATGACTATGGCGTTTTTAAGCATTCCTCTTATCATGGAAAAAACATTTTTTTGGCAAAAAGAGGAGCTTTGGAGGGTTTACCTTCCTGCTATGATTTTTGGACTTTTTGCAATGTTTTTAGCCGTTAGATTTGGTGAGCTTAAAAACAAAAGTAAAGAGATGATTTTTATAGGTATTGTTCTTTTTTTAGTTGCTTATGTCGTTATGGGATACGCGAACAGTGCTTTTGTTTTTGTGGCTGGAGTTGTTATATTTTTCATTGGTTTTAACATACACGAACCACTTATGCAATCTCTTGCAAGTAAATACGCAAAAGCAAATGAAAGAGGTGCCTCTCTTGGTGTTTTCAATACTTTTGGGTACTTTGGAACATTTATTGGCGGTATTTTTGGTGGATTTTTCATGAAATACTACGGCATCATGCAAATCTCTTGGGGAGTTTTCTTTTTGTGTATTATCTGGCTTGGTTTTATCTTAACTTTGAAAAATCCAGCTTTTAGAAAAAACGTATATATTGATTTGAAAAATGTAGACTTTTCAAGGATTGACTACTTAAACGGTGCTCGTGGAATTTTGGAGTGGTATATAAATAAAAGCGAAAACTTACTTGTTGTAAAATACGACTCAACCGCAACTGATGATGAGATGATTTTAAGCATCGTTAGAGCATAAAAAAGTTTACATGTAAATAAGCTTTAAATAAAATTATTATAAATTACAAAAATGATATTTTTTATCAAATAAAGGATTTTTATGAAAAAAATTTTAGCTCTTGTTTTGTTTGCAACCTTTTGTTTTTCCGCCGCTTCTGATATCAAAGAGTTTGAAGAGAGATGTGCAAAAGGTGAACTTAGTGTTTGCGCCTATCTTGGTTATGCGTACGCAAATGGTGACGGTGTAAAAGCTAACAAACAAAAAGCTATAAGTTTTTATGATAAATCTTGTACACAAAAAGAGAGTTCTGGATGTTTGGGACTTGGACTTTTGCTTTATGATGAAAATGCAAATTCAAAAGATAGAGGCAAGGCCGCTGCTGCTTTTGATAGAGTTTGTTCTAAAAGCGAACTTGGCGCTTGCTCTTATGCCACATATATCTACCTGTATGATGAATCAAATATAGATTACAAAAAAGCTCTAAAAAATGCTAACATGGCTTGTGCTAACAAGCAAATAAACTCTTGTTATGATGAAGCATTTATCTATGAAAACGGTCTTGGCGTAGAGAAGGATTTGAAAAAAGCTGTTAGTCTTTACGCACAAACTTGCCAAAAAACAAAAGATTTTGGTTGTGTTGAATTGACTAAAATTTATGAAGCAGATAAAGATGCTGTTAAAGATTATGCGAACTTTATCATTGAAATGAACGATTTAAAATGCAAACAATCAAATAAGGACGATAGCTGCATTACTCTTGGCTCTTTGTATCAACATAGTGATATATACTTAAAAAAAGATATTCAAAGAGCGATTATGTACTACTCAAAAGCTTGTGATAGCGGAAATGTTGATAGTTGCAACTTAGTAGGAAGTCTCTACTATAACGGTGCTGAAGTTAACACAGACTACAAAAAAGCTTCTGAATTTTTAAATAAATCTTGTGATATGGATAGCGGATTTGGTTGCTACTGGATTGGTCTTTTTAATAAAGATGGTTTAGGTATAGAAAAAAATGCAGAATTATCAAACAACTACTTTAAAAAAGCTTGTGATTTAAACTACAAACAAGCTTGTGATTTAGTACAAAAACCTTAAAAAATTTTATAAAACTTGTTTTGTAGATTTCTTTACATGTAAATATTTTATGAAACAAGTTTTAAACCAACAACTCCGATAACTATAATACCAACATTTATAAATCTTGCAAGACTTTTAGATTCGCCAAAAAGAAGCATATTTATCAAAACTCCACCGGCAGTTCCAATCCCTGCCCAAACCGAGTAAGCTATACTCATATTTAGATAGTTTAAAGATAGATATAAAAAAACGTAAGATAGTCCAAATCCACCAGCGAATATCAAAAGAGTTAAAACGCTTTTTCTCATAGAAAACATCTTTAAACCAACAACGCCCAATACTTCCATAGAAGCTGCTACAAGAAGAAGAAACCAACCCATATTATCTCCTTGCTCTTTTTGCTTCTCTGTTGTCTACTAGATTTAGTCCAATGACACCAAGAGCGATTAATGCTATAAAAAATATCTTTAAATTACTAATATCGATATCAAACAAAAACATATCCATCAAGGTAGCTCCAGCTGCTCCAACGCCCGCAAATGTAGCATATACAGTTCCTGTTTGCAAATACTCACAAGCCTTACTAACAAAATAAAAATCAACAACCAAAAGTGCAATCACTATGGCAAAATGCCACCAAGACACAGCAACGTTAAACCCATATACCCACAAAAGTTCAACCATGCATGTAAGGGCAGTAAAGAACCAACCTTTATTCAAAATCTATCTCCAATTACTAAAATACAAATGGCGAAATTGTATCGGACACAACTTACCTTAACCTTACTTGAGAATATTTACATGTAAACATATATATGTTAAACTCATCTTTTCAAAAGGATTTATTGATGTCTATATTAGTGTTTTCTCATGAGTTAAAAGTTTCAAGAAATGCAATCGATACAAACTTACATGTAAACAATGTCTCATACATCCAGTGGATGCAAGATGCTGCTATCGCACATTCAGAAGCACTTGGTTTTAGCATGGAGTTTTATGTAAATTCAGGAGAGAGCTGGGTTGCAAGGTCACACTACATAGAGTACTTAAAACCAGCTTTTTTAGATGATGACATAGTAGTTCAAACTTGGATAACAAATATAAAAAGAACGATGTCGGAAAGACACTACGCATTTTTTAGAAAAAGTGACAAAGTTTTACTTGCCAGCGCTAAAACACTTTGGGTTTATATAGATATGAAGACTGGAAGACCTATTGCGATACCAAAAAATTTAACTGATAAGTATATAGCACAAGAAAGTTATAAACCAACTCTTGCTTAAAAGCTAGTTCCAAACCCATAGCCGATATATCCGCTCACTCCAGAACCAGATGATCCAGCAGCTGCAGTGTTAATTCCAGCACAGCCACACATTAACCAAACAAAAACTAGCAAAGATAAGATTTTAATCAAACTTTTCATTATGTACTTCCACTATGAAGATTTAAAATTTTAACTAATTATGTTAAATAACTTGCTGGCAATTTTTGCAAATGCCTTTTAAAAGCACGTTTTTAACTATATAATCTTTTAAGTTTTTTCCAACTGCAAAATCCATACATATAACATTGTGGCAACTCTCACAGATAAAATGAGCGTGAGCTGACGTGATGAGTTCAAAATACCATTTTTTGTCATCTGCTTCAAATTTGTTTATAACTCCGCTCTCTTCAAAAAGTGAAATATTTCTATAAAACGTAGCTTTATCCATCTCAACTTTCAAAAGTGGCTTTATCTGTTCAAAACTTAGTGGTTTTTTTGCTTCATACAAAACTTCAAGTATCTTTTCTCTTGCTATGGTGTGTTTTATATCGTTTTCTAAAAAAAACTCTTTTATCTTATTTTGCATTTTAACTCTTTTAAATCATAAATTTGTAAATTTTACCATAAATATTCTAAGGTGCGACTAAGTTGCAATCTATTATCATACGATTTTACAATGCAACTGGGTTGCGATAAAATTTTTAGGAGATGATTATGATACGAACTTTAGGGCTTTTACTACTACTTTCTATATCAGTTTTTGCTAAACCAACTGTTACGGTTAGCATTCCACCACAAAAATATATAGTTGAACAAATATCTGGAGATACACTAAATGTTCTTTACATGGTAGAACCAACTGCAAACCATGAAACGTATGAACCAAAACCCGCTCAAATGGTAGCTTTAGCAAAATCTGATATATATTTTACTATCGGCTTGCCTTTTGAAGAAAGTTGGCTTACAAGATTTAAAAATGCGGCTCCAAATATCAAATTTGTTGACACTGGCGTTGGCATAAATAAACTTGAGATGGGCGAACATCATCATGGTGAAGAAGATACTCATGAAGCTGAACACGATCATGATAAAAACCATAATCACCAAGCAACTCATGATAATCATGACCACAATCATAGTGACCATGACCATCATGATCACGATCATAAAGGAGACGATCCGCATATTTGGCTTGACCCTATTTTACTAAAAACCCAAGCAAAAAATATAGCAGATGCTCTTAGTGATACTTACCCACAAAACAGAGACTTATATGCAAAAAATTTAGAAGTTTTCAATAAAAAAATGGATGAATTAAATAAAAACATAGAAATGAAACTAAAAAACTTGACTTCAAGAAGCTTT
>JBKECC010000161.1:0-7171 GCA_047974135.1 Campylobacteraceae bacterium
CTTGTTATATTTATAGGAATTTAGCTTTTACTTACTATGATTTATATAAAAAATCAGATTTATTATATGAGTAGAGATATAAGCTCTTTGGTGGGAGAATACTCGGATTTACTTGAAGAAAATAGAGAGTTAAAGAGAAACATCGAAGTTATACGTTTTAAAAACCAAGTAACTGACGCTTTAGAGATTGAGTAGAAATGTTGCAAATAAGTCTTGAATTTATCATCCTTTTGATTTTTATGTTTTTGTGCTTTGTTATGATGATTTTTATATATTTACATGTAAAAGATTTACATGTAAAGATTGAAGCACAAAAAGAGTTAAATCTTGCAAATAAAGACGACATAAAAGACTTTTTGTATGAAAAACTATCTCAAAATTCAAAAGATATACACGGACAAATAGAAAAAAATGCACAAATTTTTCTAAAAATCTCTTTAATGCTTGAAAAGTTGCAGACAAATATAAATTTACTCTTAAATGAAAAACTAAACCAAATCGGCGATAAGCTGACAAATTCATTAAAAGAACAGCAAAAAGAGAGTAGTAAAGACTTTGAAAATCTATCAAAAAAAGTTGATGAAAGATTAGAGAGCATAAACCAAAAGGTTGAAGATAGACTAAAAGTCGGATTTGAAAATATAGATAAAACTTTTAAAGAGATAATCGTAGGCATTGCAAAGATAAACCAAGCACAAAAAAACATAGAGAGTTTAAGTACAGAAGTTACATCGCTGCAAGGCATACTAACAGACAAAAAAACAAGAGGCATTTTTGGAGAAGTTCAATTAAACTCCATACTAAAGTCAATCTTTGGAGACAAAAAAGAGCTTTATGAGGTCCAATATACACTTTCAAATAAGACAATTTGTGATGCTATCATAAAAGCGCCAGAACCAGTTGGGATTTTAGCCATTGACTCAAAGTTTCCACTTGAAAACTATAGAAGAATGAGCGAAGACAAAGCATATGTAGGTGATTTTAGAGCAAATTTAAAAAAACATATCAATGATATTTCATCAAAATACATCATAAACAGTGAAACTTCAAATATGGCTATCATGTTTTTGCCAGCTGAGGCTATATTTGCTGAGATTTATGCTTATCATGAAAGCATTATAGATTATGCAAGAGAAAAGTCAGTTTGGATAGCATCTCCTACTACTTTTATGGCACTTTTAACGACAATTTTGGCAGTTGTTAGAGATATAAAAACAAAAGAACAAGCAAAGAAAATCCAAGAAGAGTTGTTTAAACTATCAAAAAACTTCAAGCTTTATAGGGATCGTTGGGCAAATCTTGCAAAACATATAGATCAAGTTAGTAAAGATGTAAAGGATATTTCAACTACTGCTGTTAAAATTTCAACAGAATTTGATAGAATAGAAAAAGTTGAATTTAATGATGAAAACGATAATGATAAAGTTGTAAAACTTTTATAAGTATTGCATAAAGCTAAAAAGGAAGATAACGTGTATAAAAAAATGCTATTTCATATTTTTTTACCTATATTTTTGTTTGCAAATGAAAATTATTATAATGGGCTGAAAGCATACAATGATAGAGAATTCTTCAAAGCTATAGAATTATTTGATAAAGCTTGCGTGGAAAACAATGCAGCTGGATGCAATAATTTTGCGTTAATGCTCTCAACAGGACAAGCAACTAAATTAAATATAGTAAATGCAGCCGAACTTTTTATAAAAGCTTGTGACTTAAAAGATGCAACAGGATGTTTTAATGCAGCTTCTATAATGATAAGCTATAGTGAAACTGTACAGAATTTTTCACAAATTGTTGGATTGTATGAAAAAGCTTGTTTGTATGGAAATAGTGCAGGGTGCTCTAACCTTGCCGTTATATTTACAAATGGCATTGGAACAAAAATAGACACAAAAAGAGCTATTGGCTATTTTGAAAGAGCTTGTGCATTAGATAATTTGCAAGCTTGTGCAAATGCTGGTGTTTTTTTTGAAGATACAAATAGTACAAAAGCCCAAAATCTATTTTTAAAAGCTTGCGATGGAAACAATGCTCTTGGATGTTACAATATAGGCGTTATCAGAGCTAAAGCATCTAAAAATAAAAATGAAGCACTTGGTGCAAAGATGTATTTGGACAAAGCATGCAAACTTAAAGAAGAGTTGGCTTGTAAGGCTTCACAAAGATTAGAAGAAGATTTGAAAAACTAAAACTTCACTTCGCTCTCTTTAAAAACAGTGAATTTTGTATCTTTCAAATCTTTTGTCAATTCTTTAAATCTCGTAGAGTTTATATCTTCATTTGTAACATCTCTTATGTATATCCTAGCTACATTTCCAACAAACTCTTTTGATATTTGCGTATAAATCTCAGGATCTTTTTCACCTGAATCTCCAACTAAAATAAACTCTCTTTTTGGGTAAGCATTTATGATTTTCCTAATGGAGACTATTTTATACATAAAGCTATCAACAAAGAGTATATTATCCCAATCTGTTAACTCTTTTAGATGAAAACTCCCTTTTGGAAAGCCGTTTTTATCTATAAACTCTTGCAGAGCAGGGTAAAGTTGTATAGGGCTTGAAGATACATAATGAAAACTTGTAATTGTGTTTGGTTTTTTTATTGATTTAAAAAAATCGCTCATTCCACTTACAGCTTTGAACTCATTTACAAAGGTATTTCTTAAAAGCTCTTTTTTATCCAATACTTTTGAATCTTTGATAGTGTCATCTATATCACTTATAACAGCATATCCAAAAGGAGCAAAGTAGTAGGCAACTCCATTATCTGCTGATGTAGCAGTAGAGTTAAAAACACTAAAATTTATAATTTTCTCTTTTTGTGTATCTAAAAAGTTTTTTGTATCAAGTTTTGCTAAAAGTGAACTTCTTCCGCCTTCTCTAGTTTTTGGCATATCAAAAACTTGTCCATTTTCAAACTTTACTTTAAATTCTTTGCCATCTTCAGAGTCAATTTTAAAAAGTGAAGTCATGTAGTATAGTCTATCATACTCAGTTTTTGATAGTTTGCTTTTATCAACGTCTATATATTTTACAAGCAAAGTAGTAAGTCCCGGCCGCCACTCTTTTTCATAAATCCAAGCTTGAATGTTTACTTGTAAGGAATTATTTTCATCCAAATACGCTATGTCTGGTATAAATATAACATGTTCATCAGACTTTAAAGGCGAAGCTAAAGAAAAGCCAAAAAAAGTTAAAAATGCTATAAAAATCCTAAAGAGTTTCATCTATTTTCCTTTTACATGTAAACTGTTCATGAGTTCTGGGCGATACTCAAAGTGCATGGTATCGTAAGAGTACCATTTACCACCCCAGATAAATCCATGTTTTTCAAAGATTTCTACTATCTCATAAGGTATGAGATTTTTGTACTTATATTCGCCTTTTTCCCATTGCCAGTAGTGAGATTTTGCTACATTTATATCTATGGCAATTCCAAAAGAGTGCATGCTAAGTCTTTTTGTTTTTGCTATCTTTCTAAAGTTGTAAGTTCCAGCTGGATTTTTTAAAAATTCTAGATACTCATCTGGAAGCAAGTCAAGCTCATCGGAGACTTTTTGTAATGCCAATGCAGCACCATTGTTTTTATTAAAAAGAAGTTTTATATTGAGTTTATTTGGAAGCCAAATAACTTCAACTAAATTTTTCTCAATATTTTCTTTTGAATATCCATAAAGCTTTTTAAAAAATTCATTGTTCCTAATGCGACCAGCGTCAAAAAGTGGATTGCTAAGTGGTTTTCCAATTTCGTATTTGTAAAAAAACATATCTTCAACATCCGCATTTTCTAATCTTTCTGTGCTGTTTTTATCTAATCCATCATCTAAAATCATAGAAGTTTTATCGTGAAAGTAGATATGGTTATCTTTTACACTTACACTTTCTATAGTGTCAGGATAAGCGAGTTCAAGTCTTGTGGATATCTCATTTTGTTTTGCAGCCATAATGTTAAAGCCACGTATTTTATCTATAAGCAGTGAGTTTTTCTCGATATTTTCTACATTTTCTCCCAAATCCAAATCAGAAATGATAGATTTTCCTATGATTAACCTATCTTCTTTGTTGTCATTTTTTACCCTCACACCCCAAATATTATGAAAAACAGATATTTCCCCATCAATCTCTCCAGTGTAAAGCATGATGTGACCTGGAAGATAAATCAAAGATAGATAAGGAGTTGCATACTGCTTAATAACCTCTTTTTTTTCTTTGTTTGAGATAGTGCTGATATCAACAAAAACACCTTCATTCTTTTGTGAAGCAGAATTTCTAGGCATAAAAATACCAAAAGTGGCTAAAAAATCTCTTGTGAAAGCAGAGCAATCTCTGTTTTCAAAAAGCCCGCCCCAGCCGTAGTTTTCACCTAGAAGTTCATTTAAGATATTTTTTATATTTTCATCATTAAACTCTAGTGGAAAAAGCGTGGCAAACTCTTTTTTTATAAAAGCTTCTATAAACTCTCCATCTTCATTTACATGTAAAATATAAAAGTTGTTTTCATCTTCACTTTTGAGTGGGAAAATAGAGCCAACTTTTGCACTCATTTTGTATTTTTCACCTTTGGTTAAAAAAATAGGTGAATTTTCTTTTGTGATAACAATCTTTTTTGAATTTTTTATGATTTTTATCTTCTCTTCATCAACTAAAGCTAAATCGCTCGATTTTATCCAGCCGCTTGCTATGGAAGTTTCAACAAAAGTCCATGATTTATCAAGTGAGTAGTGAGAGATTAAAACCGGAGTCATGCTCTGTAAAAATGAGCTTTGAAGCAAGTCAAAAGGAAAGCTTGAACTTTGATATGTAAACTCTTTAAACAGAGGTTTTGAAGTTGGATGAGCTCTTAAATTTATGTTATTTATGGTGATTGCATGTTGCAACACAGTTGCAAAGTCTTTAAAATTTGAAAATTGTTCTATATCTTCAAACCATTTTTTGCTTAATGGTAGAAGATTTTCCCCTATATAGTTTTTTTCTTTATTGAAAACTCTTAAAGCCCAAGTTGTTACATGTAAATCTTCTTTTAGGGTGTTTTTATCCCAAGGTGCAAAGTATCTTGTTTGAAAATCTTCTAAAAAGCGGATTTTTTCTTGTTCGTCTAAAGTTATAGATTTTGGCAAAATAGATACATTTTGCTCAAAAGCTAAAAGTGGTTTTGTCTCTTTGTTTGCACAGCCAATAAAGAAAAGGGTTAAAAAGAGAATAAAAAAACGCATTTTATTTAAAATAATCTCACATAAAAGTCATAACATAAAGTATAACAAAAGAGCCTACAAGTATTCCTGCCCATGTTAGTAAATCATACTTTGTAACTTGTTCGCTTTGACTTATTTGTGCTGTTTGGCTTGTTTTTTTAGGCTCAGAAATCTCTACTTTTATAGATTGATTTGTGTTAGTTGTATTTTGATTTTTTTGTGTTTTTTGGTTTGTTTTTCTTGCCATTTTAAAACCTTTTATGATATAAAAATTGTGTTTGAGTATAATAGCAGAAATTTTTAAAAAGGGTAAGTGTGGATGAGCTTTTAAGTGTAAAAGAGATTTTGAAAAACAATCATCTTTTCTTAACAGGAGGCGGTGGCGTTGGAAAAAGCTACTTAACCTCTAAAATCATCGAAGATTATAAAAAAGAAAACAAGCAAGTTATCATCCTTGGAAGTACGGGAATAAGTGCTGTAAATATAGGCGGACAAACAATCCACAGTTTTTTTGCTTTTGGCATTTGTAAAGATAGCGAAGAGCTTTTAAGACATGATAGATATAGCAAGCAAAGATTAAAAGAACTAAATAAAATACTTACAGATACTGATTTGCTTATAATAGATGAAATATCAATGGTTTCAGCTCATATGATGGAGATGATAAGATATAGGCTAAATGGCGCAGCTTATAAAGGTTCACTACTTTTTGTTGGCGATTTTTTCCAACTTCCACCTATAAATAAAACAGATGATTTTTCTCTTTTTGCAGATGAGATTTACGCTTTTGAAAGCAGTGCTTGGAAAAATTATAATCCAGTTATGGTTGAACTTAAAACTTCAAAAAGAACAGATGATAAGCATTTTTTTGAAATACTAAAAAAGATAAGAGTTGGCGGAGTTGAAAGCGAGACTTTAAACTTTTTAGACAATTTAAGAACAAATAAAAGTGTTTATGAAAAAAATCCAACCATTCTTTTTGGCAGAAACGCAGAAGCCGACAGAATGAACCAGTTAAGATTAAACGAGATAAAAAGCGAACTTTATAGATTAAACGCAAAAGAGACTCTGCACGATAAATCTTTACATGTAAAAAGGTTGGAGAGTTGGCACAAAATGTTAAATGTACCAAAAGAGTTAGAACTTAAAATAGGTGCTCATGTTATATTTTGTACGAACAAATGGGGGAAATACTACAACGGCGAGCAAGGAGTTGTTAAAGATATAGGTGACGACTATGTTTTGGTTTTGAAAAATGACTCTTTGGTTAAAGTAGAAAGACATGAGTTTACTTTTTCTGAGAGTGTTTTTGAAGGCGGAGAGACTAAAAATAAGCCACTTGCTTCACTTTTCCAGTATCCACTAAAGCTCTCATACGCGATAACAATCCACAAATCACAAGGTATGAGTATAGAAAATCTCGTGTGTGATATACACAATATCTTTGAAACAAGCCAGTTTTATGTTGCTATCTCTCGTGCAAAAAGTGCAAAAGGCTTGTGTCTAGAGTACAACAGGGCAAACTTTGAAGCTCATGTGAGAAGATGCGTTTTAGTAAATAATAAAGTAAAAGAGTTTTATAAAAATGCCAAAATGGAAAGTTTTGACTAAGTTTTACATGTAAAAATTTTTCTTACATGTAAACTCTAATACTGTATCAAATCATAATTTATTGGGATTTTTACTTCAAAAACAGTTTTATCAATAAACATATTTAAATTTGTATTTTGTAAGTTTATAACAACTCTGTTTTCAATCTCATCTAAGTACGATATAACGGTAGGTTTATCATCTTTAAAAGTTATCGTGTACTCTATCTCGAAGATTTTTATCTTAACATCTTTGTCTTTTTCTTGGTTGGAGTTTAGTGCATTATTTAAAACAAGAGAGATATCTGGTATCTTCTCAACAGAAGTTATGATGGCTTGCTCTAAGTCTGGCTCAATAACTACAACATTTGAATCTTCGAAATAT
>JBKECC010000005.1:0-20225 GCA_047974135.1 Campylobacteraceae bacterium
AATTGCCATTGCTGCCCTTGGAAGTGATACTGGTGGAAGTATCAGACAACCTGCTGCATTTTGTGGTTGCGTTGGATTAAAACCAACTTATGGAAAAGTTAGTCGTTATGGGCTTGGGGCATATTCAAGCTCACTAGATCAAATAGGACCAATAACACAAAATGTTGAAGATGCAGCTATTTTGTTTGATATTATCGCAGGACATGATGAAAAAGATTCTACAAGTGCAAATATGACTCATGTGCCAACCGCTCCAAATTTAGACCCAAATAAAAAATTAAAAATCGCTGTTATAGAAAACTTTTTAAATGAAGCAAGCATAGAAGTTAAAACTGCTATGCAAAATGCTATAGACGAGATGAAAAAGTTTGGTCATGAGATAGTTTATAAAAATCTAGCTGATTCAAAGTACGATGTTGCAGCTTATTATGTTATATCAACAGCGGAAGCTAGTGCAAACTTTAGCAGATACGATGGCGTGAGATACGGAAGAAGAGTTGAGAGTGAACACTTAAAAGATATGTATCTAAAGACTAGAAGTGAAGGTTTTGGAGATGAGGTTCAAAGAAGAATACTCCTTGGAACCTTTGTACTTAGTAGTGGATACTACGATGCTTACTACATCCAAGCTCAAAAAGCAAGACATTTAATCAAGCAAAACTTTGAAAATATTTTAAAAGATGCAGATTTGATATTTTCACCAGTTGCTCCAACTCCAGCTTTTAAATTTGGTGCGATTACAAATCCGCTTGATATGTATTTAAGCGATATATATACAATTGGTATAAACTTAGCAGGGCTTCCAGCTATCTCGATACCTCTTGGACATTCAAAGGAAAAATTGCCAATTGGCGGGCAATTTATAGCAAAAGCGTATGATGAGCAAACTTTGCTAAATGGTGCGTTTAGCCTTGAGAAAATATTAAATTAAAAATAAGGAAAAAAAGTGAAAATTCGTTCAAAAACGTTAACATTTGAAGACGTACTATTAGTACCAAAATACTCAGAAGTTTTACCAAAACAAGTTGATGTAACAACAAAACTAACACGTAAAATCGCCCTAAATATGCCTATAGTATCAGCTGCTATGGATACAGTTACAGAGCACCGTGCTGCTATTGTTATGGCAAGACTTGGAGGCATTGGTATAATTCATAAAAACATGGATATAGAGTCTCAAGCAAGAGAGATAAGAAGAGTTAAAAAAAGCGAGAGCGGTGTTATCATCGACCCAATCTCTATAGGACCAAAAGCAAAAGTGCAAGACGCACTTGATATCATGGCAGAGTATAGAATTTCTGGTGTTCCTGTTGTTGATAAAGATTATATATTGATAGGAATTTTAACAAATAGAGATTTGAGATTTGAGACAGATTATACTAAAAAAGTAGAAGATGTTATGACAAAAGCTCCTCTTATTACAGCTCCAAAGGGAATTAACCTTGATGATGCTGAAAAGATTTTCCAAACAAATAAAGTAGAAAAACTCCCAATTGTTGATAAAAACGGAAAACTTGAAGGTTTGATAACTATCAAAGATTTGAAAAAACGCCAAGAATACCCACATGCAAACAAAGATGAGTTTGGAAGACTTCGTGTTGGTGCTGCTATTGGTGTCGGTCAATATGACAGGGTGGAAGCTTTAGTAAAAGCTGGTGTTGATGTTTTAGTTCTTGACTCAGCTCACGGTCACTCAAAAGGCATAATTGATACAGTAAAAGAGATAAAAGCAAAATTTGACGTTGAATTAATAGCAGGAAATGTTGCAACTCCTGAAGCAGTTGAAGCTTTGGTTGAAGCTGGAGCTGATGGTGTAAAAGTTGGAATTGGACCAGGAAGTATTTGTACAACAAGAATAGTTGCAGGCGTTGGCGTTCCTCAAATGTCAGCTATTGATGAGTGTTCAAAGGCTGGCAAAAAACTTGGAGTTCCTATAATCGCCGATGGTGGTATAAAATACTCAGGCGATGTTGCAAAAGCATTAGCTGCTGGAGCAAGCTCTGTTATGATAGGAAGCCTGCTTGCTGGAACCGATGAGAGTCCGGGAGAACTTATCATATTTCAAGGAAGACAGTATAAAACATATCGCGGTATGGGAAGTATCGGTGCTATGAGTAAAGGAAGTACAGATAGATATTTCCAAGAAGGAACCGCTAAAGATAAATTGGTTCCAGAGGGAATTGAAGGACGTGTTCCATACGTTGGTACAATTAAAAACGTAATTCATCAGATGATTGGTGGACTTCGCTCGTCAATGGGTTATGTTGGTGCAAAAGATATAGAAGCTTTTCAAGAAAGAGCAGAATTTGTTGAAATTACAGCTGCTGGACTTAAAGAGAGTCATGTTCACGATGTTATAATCACACAAGAAGCACCAAATTATAGAATCAAAGATTAAGTATTTACATGTAAAGAAAAATACAAAGGAAGTTAGTGAAATTACAAAGAAAAATTGAACATTTTAACACTCCTTTGTATTTAGAGAGCGGGCGACTTTTAGAGAGTTATGATTTAGCCTATGAGACTTACGGAGAGTTAAATAGTGGTAAATCAAACGTTATAGTTGTTTGTCACGCACTAACTGGCTCAGCTCACGCTGCTGGAAGATATGAAAATGAGAGTAAAGCTGGCTGGTGGGATCCACTCATTGGCGATGAAAAAGTTATAGATACAAGAAAGTATTTTGTCATCTGTGTAAATATACTTGGAAGCTGTTACGGCTCAACAGGACCAATGTCAATAGATCCAAAAACAAAAGAGCCTTACCGTTTAAAATTTCCAGTTTTAACAATCAGTGATATAGTAAAGGCCCAGCATAATCTCTTTATAAAGCTTGGTATTACAAAGGTTGAAGCAATTATTGGCGGAAGTTTAGGAGCTATGCAAGCACTTTGTTTTTCTATAGAATATCCTGAATTTGCAAAAAAAATTATTCTATTAGCTGGCACTTACGCAACTTCTCCTTGGGCTATCTCTTTTAACAAAGTAGCTATGGAAGGCATAAGAAGTGATCCAAAATTTAACAATGGCTTTTATGAAAAAGACGATTTAAAAGAAGATGGACTTTTAGGACTTGCACTTGGCAGAATGGCTGGACATATAAGCTTTTTATCTCCATACTCAATGAGACAAAAATTTGATAGAAACTATGTTGATACAGATGGTTTGTATGAACTTTTTGGTAGATTCCAAGTTGAAAAATATATGGAGTACAACGGATATAACTTCTCTAAAAGATTTGATCCATTAAGCTATCTTTACATTATTAAAGCGATGAATATCTTTGATGCAGCTAGAAATTACAAATCACTTGGTGAGTCGCTAAACTTTATAAAAGCAAGAGTTACATTAATATCTTTTAGTGGTGATTTACTATTTTTACCCGAAGAGATGGAGACTATACACGACACACTCTGCCAAATTGGAAAAAGCTCCTTGGTTGATTATCACTGTGTTGATAGCAACTATGGGCACGATGCATTTTTGGTTGAATACGATAAATTTGATAGATACTTAACAAAAGCACTAAAAGAAGAGGTTTAAAAGATGGAGAAAAAAGCAACATTTGAAGAGAGATTAGAAAAAGCAAAAGTTTTACTAGAAAAATTAAGTGATCCTACTCTGAGCTTAGAAAAAAGCATGGCTTATTATAAAGAAGGTATAAGCATTTTAAAAGAGGCTTCAGTGATGCTAGAGAGTGCAAAGCAAGAGTTTGAAATTTTAAAAGATGCAAAAAATGACTAAGATAGCTGCTTTACAGCTTCCAACTCTTCCTATGAGCGAAGCAAAGCTCGATTACTATTTAAGGATTTGCGCAAAAAACGATATAAGTTTAGTAGTTTTAGGTGAGTATGTACTAAATAGTTTTTTTAAAGAGTTAGAAAAAATCCCAGCAGCCATGATAAAAGAGCAGACAAAACATAAGATAGAAATACTAAAAAATTTAGCAAAAAAACACAACCTAACTATAGTTGCTCCTATAGTTGTCTCAAAAAAAGAGGGATTTTTCAAAACAAACATAAGAGTAACCCCACAAGCTTCCTACTTTTATGATGCAAATTTTTTGATAAATTATAAACATTGGGATGAAGAGAAGTTTTTTGTACATGAAAACAAAGAGGTTGATATACCAGTTTTTACTCATGATGGTTTAAGACTTAGCGTTATTTTTGGCTTTGATGCTCATTTTGACACAATTTGGCAACAAGTTATGAAGAAAAAAATAGATATGGTTTTAATCCCAAGTGTTGGCACTTTTGATTCGCAACTAAGATGGCAAGAGTTACTAAAAACAAGAGCTTTTACAAATAATGTATATATTTTACGAGTAAACAGGATGGGAAGCTTTAAAGATGTAAATAGCTCATGGCACTTTTATGGAAATAGTTTTTTAATCTCTCCAAATGGTGAAATTGAAGCAAGTCTTGGAGACAAAGAGGAACTTCTAATCGCTGAAATTGATAGTCATTCTATAAATGAAGCACGAAAACTATGGGGTTTTAGAGCAAAACTAGCAAAGAAAGAGTTGCTTTAAACTTAACAAAGTAGCAAATGAATTTCATTTTAATTAATAATTTATTTTTTAGTTAACATTGTGTAGTATTCCATTTTGATTTTATCAAAACAAATTTACATTTTGGAGGATTTATGGAAGCTTTTAACACATACTTTGTTGATGTGATAAAAAACCGTTATGTTGACTTTAATGGTCGTGCTACAAGAAGACAATACTGGATGTTTGTACTATTTAACTTAATAGTTCAAGTTGTTGTTGGTTTTGTTGCAGGTTTAATTGCTGGCATATTTAATGCGCCAACTTTATCAATGATTATATTAGTTATTCTTTGTTTAGCTCTTCTTTTACCAAGCTTGAGCATTGCGGTTAGAAGACTGCACGATACAAATAAAACAGGTTGGCTTTTGCTTTTATGCTTAATCCCAATAGTTAGTTTAGTTTTAATTTATTTCTTTGTTATACCAAGTGATGAAGGTAGTAACAAATATGGTGAACCAAGCGTATAATTTGTGAGTTTATTCTTTACATGTAAGGTTACATGTAAAGAATTTTAAAGAGCTTTTATTTAAGCTCAGTAGTAAAAGTACCTACTGGATATTTTTTCAAAAATATAGGATCTTTTAGCTCTATCATCTTTGCCATCTTTTCGCTAATCAATCTATAATTTGCTTCTATATTTACTGCATTTACACCCTTTGGCTTATCAAGTGTAAACTTCTTCTTCTCATAAGGTTTTAATCTTGAATCGCCTTTAATGCTTGTAGCCAAATATGGAAGTGTCTCAACCCCTTTTTTATCAGCAAATGTTGCTCCAAGTATAATTTTTCCTCTTTGAATATCAGTTCCGTTATATTTAAATATTACATCTATTTCGATACTTCTATCTCCAAAACCTGAAGGTGCATTGTGAGGGGTTAAGTTTTCTACCTCGACATCAACTTTACTTCCTAAATCTGTAACCTTAAAGCTTAGAGTATCTTTCATGATATTGCTATTTCTTGCACTTGCAAAGAGATGAGAGCGAATATCTCTTATTTTTGGTCTAATGCCCTCTCTTACTATCATAGGAGCGATAATCTCTTTTCTTGAAGAGCTCATATGACAATCAGCACATTTTTCCGTACTACCAGATTGCATAAATTCTTCGCCAGTTGCATAGAGTTTAACACCATTGTCATTTACACCACCAAAGTGGCAAGCCATACAAAGTTTATTTGAATTTACAAAATGATCTCTTTGTTCTGATTTATGATAACCAGCTCTTCCGTCATCTTCAAAAGGTCCAAGTATAACACCTTTTGTATTCCACTCAACAGCTTCAAAGCCTCTCATTTTCATATTATTTGATTCATGAAGTTTATCAACACTGTGACAGATATAGCAACTTATACCACTTTTTATTCTCTCGTCTTCAACTGAGTTTGCAACATCTTTGATTTGACTTGTCTCTAAATGCAGTGCATTAGCTAAATCGTAAGAAGTTTTATCTTCTATTGTTTTTATAGTCATTTTTGGATTATGACATTGTGCACATTTAACCAAGGTTGCATCTTTTGATTCGTAATTTGATAAGCTTATATAATCAACAACGGCAGCATATAAAGGATTACTATCATAATGTGATTTTGAGTGCCACGTAGTTCCCCAATCTGTCGCTTGTTCTTTGTGACAGGTTAGACACGGTTTAGGATTAGAAAATTTTTCCAAATAAGCACTATTTGCAAATAGACAGGTTGTAAAAAGAGAAAATATAAAAAATCGTAACATTTTAATCTTCCATTAATAAATTAAGAGAAACTCTATTTTATCAGTCAAACTGTTAAATAAACTTTAAAATATATAAATTAGACTAATTAAAAAAATAGTTTTAAAAAATTATTTATTAAAAATTATTTCGTTTTTATAGTTTTTGTAAAAAACAAAAAGCTCTTATTTAAATTTGTGTCATCAAGCCCAATCAATTTATACAACTCCTTGCTTATGAGTCTATAACTTGCGTTAATATAAATTTCATTTGAATTTTGAGGCTTTGCAAATATTAGCTCTATTGTGTCATAAGGCAATAACCTTGTATCGCTTGCTAATTTTCTTGCAACATAAGCAACAGTCTTTTGACCCTTTTTATCTGTGTAAGTTGTGCCAAATATGTAATTTTGTGTATTAATTGTTTCACCATCTTTTTTGAATTCCACAACTAACTCTATAACTCTATCAGCAAACCCAGTTGGTGCTTTATGTGGTGTCAAATTTGAAACTTGTATTATTAATGAGTTCTTTTCTATCTTATGTGTTATATCAAGAGTTTCTTTTAAGATTTCACTATTTCTTGCTCCGCCAAAAGCGTGAGATTTTATATCTCTTAAAATAGGTTTTGTTACTCCATCATCCAAACCTTCAGCCACAACGCCTTTTTTTAATGTTTTCATGTGACAGCTAATGCAGCTTTCACTTTGATTTGTTAATCTATACTCTTTACCAGTTTCATAAATGTCCAATTTAAAATAGTTTTGGCTTGTATCATGGCAAACCATACACAATTTATCAGAATTTATAAAATGTTCTCTTTTTTGTGAAAGGTGAAATCCTCCGCCATCTCTCTCGTCACTTCCATAAGGACCATACATAATGCCAAGAGATCCCCAAGAAATCTTCTCATATCCATTTAAAGATCTATTTTTGTTATCAATTTTATCAACATTGTGGCAGATATAACAGCTTATACCATGCTCTAAAGCAGTATCATTTAGAGAGTCTTGAACCTCTTTTGTTGTTTTGCTCTCAACTTTAAACGCACGAGAAAGCATAAAAGATTGATCAACATTTTTAATACTCATTCTTGGATTATGGCACTGCCCACAAGATACCAATGTTTCTTCAACACTACTATATCTCTCTTTTGCTACAAAATTTACCATGGCTTTATATAGAGGATTTTTATCATAATGTGAGTTTGAGTGCCAAGATTTACCCCAATCATTTTGTGTTTCAGTGTGACAGGTAAAACAGTAAGAAGGATCTGAGTATTCTTCAGGAATGGCTTCATTTGAAGCAAATAAAAAGATAGAACACAAAAGAAACAGCAAAGGTAATCTACACATTTGTTATCCTCTGTTTTTAATTTATTATGAAACATTAAATATTAACATTTTTTCAAAACAATTGTATTAACCTTCGTCAATTGTCTTTTACATGTAAAGGCTTATTTATCATATTTTAGATAAAATCCTTTTCTTAAGCTATTAACTATAAGGCATTTTATGAATTTTCAACCATATCCTTTTGAAAAGTTAAATCAACTTTTCTCCACTGTAAAACCAAATGAAAAATACTCTCCACTTGCTTTAACTATAGGCGAACCACAATTTGATACGCCAGCATTTATCATAGATGAGTTTAAAAAAAGTGCACATTTACTTAACAAATATCCAAAAATAGCAGGCGATGAATCACTAAAAACCGCTCAAATTGACTTTGTAAAAAGAAGATTTGACATAACTCTTAAAAATGATGAGTTGGTAACAACGGTTGGTACAAGAGAAGCGCTTTTTAACTTGCCACAATTTTTACTTTTTAACAAAACAAATCCAAGAGTTGCTTATCCAAATCCTTTTTATCAAATATATGAGGGTGCGACTATCGCAGCTCGTGGAACAAGCGTTTTAATGCCACTTTTAGCAAAGAACGGTTTTAAACCAAAGCTTGATGAAGAGGTTTTGAAAACTTGTGATTTGGTTATGCTAAACTCTCCTTCAAATCCAACAGGTTCAGTTATGAGCTTAGATGAACTTTGCACATGGGTAAAGCTTGCATTAAAACACAACTTTGTACTTATAAATGATGAGTGTTATAGCGAGATTTATACAGACAAAGCACCACAATCTTTGCTTGAAGCAAGTAAAAAAGCAGGAAATGAAAACTTTAAAAATATTTTAGTTCTAAACTCAATTTCAAAACGCTCTTCAGCTCCATCTTTGCGTTCAGGTTTTGTTGCAGGAGATGCCACCTTGCTTAAAGGTTATGCACAGTATAGAACTTATGCAGGATGCGTTGCGCCACTTCCAGCACAGCTTTCAGCTGCACTTGCTTGGAGTGAAGACTTACATGTAAAAACTTCACAAGAAAAATATGCTAAAAACTTTGAGTTAGCTAAACAAATCTTACATGTAAACCCAAGTGATGCTACTTTTTACATTTGGCTTGAAGTTCCTAACGATGAAGAGTTTGCAAAAAATTTATACAAAGAAAAAAACGTTAAAGTGCTTGCAGGAAGTTATTTAGGACGAGATGGTATAGGACACGACAGAGTTAGAATAGCTTTAGTTCTAAACGAAGCAGATACAAAAGAAGCATTAAATAGAATAAAAGATTTTATGGAAGGCAAATAGTTGAAAAAAGTACATTTTATAGGCATTGGAGGCATTGGGCTTTCAGCGCTGGCTAGATTTTTAAATGAACAAGGTTATAAGGTAACTGGCTCAGATATAAAAGAGACAAAGATAACAAAAGCACTTGAAAATGAAGGCATAAAAATAGCCATTCCTCATGACAAAAGCATTATAGAAAATCAAGATTTTGTTGTTTACTCAGCTGCAGTAAAAAGCGACAATGTGGAACTTGTAGAAGCAGGCAAAAAAAATATAAAAGTTCTTTCAAGAAAAGATGCCCTGCCTATGATTCTAAAGGAAAAAAGAGTTTTTTCAGTTTGTGGAGCTCATGGCAAAAGTACAACAAGTGCCATGCTTGCATCACTAGTTGAAGGCTCAGTTATCATTGGAGCTGAGAGCAAACAGTTTGGCTCAAATATGGTTTTAAAAGATGGAAATAACATTATTTTTGAAGCAGATGAGAGTGATGAAAGCTTTTTAAACTCAAACCCATATATAGCTATCGTAACAAACGCAGAACCAGAACATATGGAGCATTATAACTACGATTTAAACCGTTTTTATGGTGCATATACAAACTTTTTGATAAGTGCAAAGATAAGAGTTATAAATGCAGAAGATGATTTTTTGGGAACTTTAACAAAACTTGAAGCCATAAGACTTTATCCAAGCCGTGATATAAAAAATGTAAAAACAATAGTAAAAAATGGCGAGCCTTTCACCTCTTTTGAACTTAAAGATTTAGGTATTTTTGAAGTTTGGGGTATTGGTTTTCACATGGCTCTTGATGCATCTTTGGCGATACTTGCAGCACTTAACGAGCTAAGTTTAGAAGAGATAAGGATTAAACTTAAAAACTTTAAAGGCATCAAAAAAAGATTTGATATTTTGCATTCAAGTAAAGATTTTACTTTGATTGATGATTATGCGCACCACCCAACAGAGATAAAAGCAACTCTAAACTCTGCTAAAGAGTATGCTTCTATTATGAAATATGAAAAAGTTACAGCTATTTGGCAACCGCACAAATACTCAAGAACTGTTGATAACTTAAAAGCTTTTGTTAAGTGTTTTGAAGGAGTTGATGAGCTTATCATCTTGCCTGTTTACTCAGCTGGTCAAGAAAAACAAGAGATAGATTTCAAAAAGGAATTTAGTGAGTACAAACCAATCTTTGCAGATTTTCTAAAAAGAGAAGAGGGCTTGATAACTCTATTTAGAGATGAAAATGAGGTTATAAAAACTATAAATGAAGGTTTGGTTGTTGGCTTTGGAGCAGGCGATATAACTTACCAATTAAGAGGAAAATTTTAATGGCAATTTATATAATTTTAGTCGTTTTAGCATCGGTTATATTGGCACTTTTAATCACCATAAAAAGCGAAAATTTTTCAACAAAAAACAAGATAATAGTTGGAGTTCTGTTCGTTCTTTTGGTTATTTCCGTGATTATTTACGAGTTAAATTCTACAAAAGATACTAACAATTTAAAAGAGGTTGTAAACGCTTTTAATCAAGGCAAAGAACTTACATGTAAAGATTATCAAGTAAATAGTACGAGATTTAATTACGTTGGTGGGACAATGGTTTTTATGGGTAAAAACAATATAACAGAATTAAAAGGTGTGACATTATTTGCGAAAGATTGTGAGATAAAGTAGATTGGATAAGATTTTTTCAAAACTTGATTTAGATGAATATATAAAACTTTATATAAATTGTTTAGCACGTGAAAAACCGCTCTTTATGGAGGGCGACACAAACATACATTTTCGTTTTATAAAAGAGTTACAAAGATACGAGTTTAAAGCTCCACAAAGTGTAAAAAACTTAGATACTGAACTTGTTCATTTAACAAAACAAGGCGTTTTACATGTAAGAGAGATTTGGGAGTTAATAAAGATAATTCGTTATTTTATCTACCTGAAAAAACAAAAATTTGAAGGTGAGATAAAAGAGTGGCTTGTAAATATAAATATCCCAGAAAATATAGTAAAGATAGAGAGTTATTTTGATGAAGAGGGAAATTTAAAAGAGGAGATTGATGAGAGGTTTCTTGCTATAAACTCCGCTTTAAAGATAGTAAAAGAAAAAATTTCAACTTCTATGAAACACCTTTTTTCAACGCAAAAATTACAACCTTATCTTGTAGATAGACAGATACATTTTTTAAATAACCAAGAAGCTCTTTTAGTTCGTGGAGGATTTAACCATGTTTTAAAAGGGCAAGTGATTGGACGAAGTAGTGGCGGATACTTTTATATAGCTCCTGAATCTATCGAAGTACACAAAAAGGCTGAAAGCGAACTCATAGACAAAAAAGAGGAGCTTATCTACGAGTACACAAAAAAGATAAGCGGTGAGTTTGCAAAGTCATATCTTTTTTTAAAGTTTATAAACAAAGAGTTCGATAGAGTCGATAACTACACAGCTCGTATCATGTTTGCAAAAAGTAAAAATATGGAGTTTATACTTCCAACAAAAAGCACAAACATCACTTTAAAAAACTTTTCTCATCCAGCACTTAACAATCCAAAGCCACTAAATCTTGAGTTTACAAAAAATATTTTGCTTGTTACTGGTGTAAATGCGGGCGGAAAAACTATGCTTTTAAAGTCAGTCTTAAGTGCTGTGTATTTAGCAAAGTATCTTCTTCCTATGAATATAGATAGCGCAAACTCTTCTATTGGAAGTTTTAAAAGCATAGAAGCCATCATAGAAGACCCTCAAAATGTTAAAAATGATATATCAACCTTTGCAGGACGAATGCTTGAATTTTCAAAACTTTTTTCAAAAAATAATATATTAGTTGGTGTTGATGAGATAGAGCTTGGAACTGACGCTGATGAAGCGGCAAATCTTTTTTGTGCAATCCTTGAAAACTTAATCAAAAAAGATATAAAGCTAATCATTACAACGCACCACAAACGCCTTGCTTCTATGCTTGCAACAAATGAAAAAGTAGAACTTTTAGCTGCCATTTATGATGAAAAACAAGAAAAGCCAACATTTTCATTTTTACAAGGAACTATCGGCAAAAGTTACGCCTTTGAAACTGCAAAAAGATATGGCATCGCTCCAAATATCGTGGCACGTGCAAGGGAGCTTTACGGAGAAGATAAAGAAAAACTTGGAGAGTTGATACAAAAAAATATAGACTTAGAGCTTAAAACAAGAGAAAAGCTAAACACTCTAAAACAAAAAGAGGAGAAAATAGACAAACTAACCCAAAGTCTTGAAAACCAAAAAGAGATGGAACTTGAAGAGTTTTACAAGTTAAAAAGAGACTTTGAAGCGCAGTACACAAAAGCTGTAAATCTTGCAAAAGAGGCAGTAAAACAAAAAATCCCAGAAAATATCCACAAGGCACTAAATGAAGCAAACAAAGCAAAAGTGAGTGTTAAACTTCCAGAATCTAAAAAAGATGAAAATTTAGAAGTTGGAAATCGTGTCAAGTATGGCAATCTAAAAGGTGTTGTTGTTGGTATTAAAAAAGATAATATCATAGTTGAGGTTGATGGAATCACGATGAGACTTCCAAAGCACTCACTAAAAAAGATAAATTCAAACCAAATACAAAAAGTGCCACAACCTAAATCAAACAAAGTTCTTCTGGAACGACCGCAAAGTGCAAGTGTTATTTTAGATTTACACGGGCTTTATGCAGATGAAGCCATAGATAAACTTGATAAATTTATATCTGACGCACTTCTTAGCGGATTTGATGAGGTACAAGTTTTTCATGGAGTTGGAAGCGGAAAATTAGCATACGCTGTTAAAACATTTTTAAAAGAGCACAAAAGCGTTAAAGGCTTTAGCGATGCACCTGCACACATGGGAGGCATGGGCTCCACGATAGTTAGGTTGTAAAAAAGTTTACATGTAAGAGTTCTAAGCTATTTTAAACAAGCATTAAACTATACTTTTACATGTAAAAACAAAAGGTTTTAAAATGGTAAAGTATTTTACGGTAGCAGTAAATCAAAGTATACTTGACGGGGTAGTTTTCTTCCACGAATTTTTGTCTTTTCCGAGACTAGTTTTTTTCAATACATACATTAGTTTTTAAACTTTAAGATAAATGAAAAAAAGCCTAACACAACTCATCGCAAGCACGATTATGTTGGAATACAAGCTGAAGAATGCTGACTTAGATATAGATAAAACTTGCATTACACACACAAGCTTAAACGATGACTGCTACAAAACAAATAACGAAACAAATCTTTCAAGAATTATTTATGAAAGCGTATTGTATTACTCTTACGACCAATTTCAATTAGATGGCGGAAATCATGGAGGCATGTTTGAAAATGCTTTCAAAAAAAAATTCAAATTTAACGAAATGGCGGATGAAACAGCTAAATTGAAACTTGGCTTTTATGGAGAAGCATTACTTTATTCAATACTTAAATCTTTTTATAAAACAGAAACTTTGGTTTGCAGAGGCTATTTCTATGACATTCAGAAAAGGTCTGAAGTAACGGGATATGATTGTTTTCATTTAATTCAAAATGGAGACAATTTAGAGCTTTGGTTTGGAGAAACAAAGTTTTATGAGAATGGTATCGATGCTGTAAATAAAGTGTTTCAGAATATTTCCAAAGCAATTTCAAATGACTATTTAATAGACACGAATTTCACAACCATTTTGCAGAATAAGGGTAATATTGAAGACAAGAAAAGTAAAATTTATAAAATCCTCGATAGGTGGGACAAAGCATTAATTTTGAATATGGTAGAAGAGCTTAATGCAAACAATATAAAACTAGTTTATCCTATCTTAATCACCTACGAACAAAACAAGAATGGCTATGATGATTCAATAAGTAAAATTATATCTCATATAAATAAAGAGTATAAAGATATAACATTTGATAAAATAGGAATTGACTATTCTATATTTTTTATTCTAATGCCAATTGAAGACACAAATATGTGTAAAAAAAGGATCATTGAATGGATAGACAAGAACGAACCCTTGATGTCGTAAAGGCTTTAAATAATTTTCAAAATCAAGAACTAGCCAGGCATATTTTTCTTGAAAAGGTATGTGATTATTTTGATTTTATTAAAACTCAAGAGTTAGACGATTCAGATTATCGTTTTTTGATAAATTTATCATCGAAAGCGGGCGTTCCGCATTACTATGACATACTTGAGAAGTTTAATCAAGATAAATATCTTCTCAAAGACGAAGAAAATGTGAAACTTGACGTCATTTCTTCTATAATATTTGAATCCACTCTCTATACTGACGAAAATTCCAAATTACACTTGTATCAAAAAGAAGTGTTAGATTTATTTGAGCTCAATAAACAAAACAGATTTTTTTTATCTGCATCAACCTCTTTTGGAAAAACTCATTTGGTTTATGAAATAATAAACAAAATGAAGTATAAAAATATTGTTTTAATTTTTCCAAGCATTGCTCTTTTATCTGAAAATTTATCCAAAATCAAAGAAGGCAAAATTAAACTGAATCAAGAATTCAAAATTCACACATTGAGTGATGTCGATCTTAAAGAAAATGATAAGAATATTTTTCTATTCACTCCAGAAAGATATTTATCTTTTTTGGATAAAAGTAAAAAAATTAATATGGACTTTATGTTCGTTGATGAAGTTTATAAAATTGATAACTCATTTATAATTGATAACGAAAGTAAAGAAAACGAAAGAGACATTGCTTATAGAATGTCACTTTTTTATGGTTTAACCAATAATGCAAATATCGATTTATTTATAGTTGGACCTTATATAGAAATTTTTGAGCCATCAAATCAAAACTACAATCCTTCATTTGATTTGTTTTTAAATGATTTTGGAATTGAAAAACTTCTTAAAAATGAGTATGAAATTGTAAAAGTTAATAAATATTCAACTGATAACACTAATGAACAAACTTTATTTGGTTCACTTGAAGTACATCTAAAAGGTAAAAAAACCAAAAGAGATAAAATTCAAGAAATTTTTGACTGTATTCTCAAAAAAAAAGAAAATGTAATTATTTATTGTAATACAAAAGCTATTGCAGAGAAAGTTGCACGTGAATACAATAGAACAAATATACAAACTGAAAAATTCAGTGATTTCATTTCTCACCTTGAGCATACATTTGATGAAAAGTGGATAGTTATAAAAGCATTGAAAAAAGGCATTGGAATACACCATGGAGTTGTACCTAAGTACATTCAAAAAGAAATAATAGACTTGTTCAATAATCAAAATAACGAATTAAAAATTTTATCTGCAACAACAACTATTACAGAAGGAGTAAACACAACTGCAAAAAACATGATTGTTTATAAAAGCAATAAAGGGAAAAAACCTCTTCTAAAATTTGATGCGAAAAATATTGCAGGTAGGGCAGGTAGGTTTATGGAACATTATGTTGGTCGTGTTATTACTCTTGATAAAGAATTTCTTGAAGTTATTGAAAAAGAAGGCAATCCTATTGAGCATAAAAACTACATAAAAGAAAGCCAAAAAAATGAAGTAGAGTATGAAATGACTAAAAGTGAATTTCTTGATGATAGAATAAAGGAGCAAATTATTAAGTTAAATGAACTACAAAAAAATTTGGAATTCCAAATAGTGCAATGACCCAATTTAAAGTAGTTAGCAAAAGACAAAAACTCAAGATCTATGAGCAAATTTTAAATTTACCACAAGCTGATATTTCAAGTATAAAAAAACTTATCTCTTCTTTAAACTCAACAAATATGAGTTTAGACAAAAATGGTTTTCAAGTTATATTAAATATATTGTTTCCAGAAATAGAAAACGAAACCTTGAAAGGTTTAATAGAAAATAAGTACCAAGACAAATACAATGGGAGAAAATACTCCATTTTATTTATTTCTCTAAAGAAGTATATTGCTGAAGGATTTCATAGTATTTATGAGTATTATTTAAAAAAAGAACTTAAAGCGAAAAATATCACTTTACAATCCAAGGAAATAGATTTAGTTTCTAAGTGTGTGGACAATGCAATGAGAAATTCATTCGAATTATTGTACAACACATTTAAATATCAACTTGTAAAATATCTTGGAGTTTTTAATCTTATGTTTAAAATTTGCATTTCAATCAAAGAAAATAAAACTGTTGACGATGTATCTGGAATAGATATTTTGTTGACCAAACTTGAATATAACGCATTTAGTGAAGAGGCTAAAATTGCAAGTGATTATGGTGTTCCTAGTAAAATTGTTGCTTATTATGATTCAAAGACACCCGAACAAGCCAAAAGTATTATAAATAGTTTTGATAACTATGAAAAAACTATATATGAAAAAGTAAGATTAATAATAGAAGCATAAAAATATATTGATAAAAAAAGAGTTTAGTATAAAATGGACTCAAGACAATAGTTTAATACAAAAATTTCAAAAGGTTTAAAAAAATTAATATTTAAACGTGACTCAAATATAGACTAGAATTAATAACAAAGGCGGTGCAAACAAAACAAAAACTTGTCACATTATTTTATTCTCAAGTTTTACATGTAAACCCAAAACTATCATTTAGTTAACATAATCTTTAAGAAAAGCTTATAAGTACATATTAATTTATAAAGTTGTAAAATTTTAATTATTTTTATCTAAGGGGTTACCATGAGTATTTCCGCAAACGGTAAGGTGATGGCTGAAAAAGTTGGAAACTTTATAGCTATTATCTCAAAAACTATGCCAGATGATATATTGAAAAATCTAAAAGAGTTGGCAAACGATGAAACTAAACCTTTAGCCAAAGAGATTTATAGCTGTATGTTTAAAAACTTAGAACGTGCAGAAACACTAAATCGTCCATCCTGTCAAGATACGGGAGTTTTACAGATTTATGTAAGAGTTGGCGCAAAATTTCCACTTTTAGGTGAACTCAAAGAGATATTAAAAGAAGCTACTATCATCGGTACAAAAAAAGCACCACTAAGACTAAATGCAGTAGAAGCTTTTGATGAATTAAACCAGGCACAAACGTTGGAACAAAGATACCATACATTGATTTTGATATAACAGGCGATGGAAGTGATGTAGAGATAGAGCCGTATATGGCTGGTGGTGGCTGTAGTTTACCTGGACGTTCTATCGTTCTTCCTCCACTTGCAGGATATGATGGAGCTATGAAATACGTTTTTGATACGATAGTTGATTGGGGTATAAACGCCTGTCCTCCGCTTGTTGTTGGAGTTGGCATCGGTACTTGTTCGGTTTCAGCTTCTTCTCTTTCAAAAAAAGCGATGCTAAGAACTATTGGCAAAAAAAATCCTCATCCAAGAGCAGCTTTGATGGAAGATAAAATCAAAGAAGGATTAAACGCTATAGGCTTAGGACCTCAGGGAATTTCTGGAAATGCTAGCGTTATGGCAGTTCATGTTGAAGGCATGGCACACCATCCATCAGTTTTAGGTGTTGGCGTTACTGTTGGTTGCTGGGCAAATCGTCACGGAGTTGTAAGATTTGACAAAGATTTAAATTATGAAGTTCTTTCTCACAAAGGAGTTAAGCTATGAAAAAAGTACTAACAACGCCAATCAGCGACGAAGCCATAAAGTCTCTTAAAATCGGAGACATAGTTTATCTAACTGGTACACTTGTTACATGTAGAGATGAAGGACACAGACGAGTGATAGAAGAGGGCATAATGCCAAAACTTCCTATTGATAGGATAGCGATACTCCACGCAGGACCAATCACGCAAAAACAACCAGATGGTAGTTGGAAGATGATAAGTGTCGGACCTACAACAAGTATGAGAATGGAGAGATACGAAAAAGAATTTTTAGCAAAAACTGGTGTAAAGCTCGCTATTGGCAAAGGTGGTATGGGTGTAAAAACTGCTGAGGGTTGCAAAGAAAGCGTGGCAGCTCACGCTGTATTTCCTGGCGGTTGTGCCGTTGTTGCTGCTGAAACAGTAGAAGAGATAAGTGGCGTTGAGTGGGAAGAGTTTGGAATGCCTGAAGCTTTTTGGATACTAAAAGTTAAAGAGTTTGGACCACTTATAATCTCTATAGATTCAAATGGAAACAATCTTTTTGAAGAAAATAAAAAAGAGTTTAACAAGAAAAAAGACGCAGAGTTAGAGAAAATGTCAAAATTTGTAAAAGATTTTATGTTGGTAAAATAGTAACCATTAGAAGAGAGCTTTTTCTCTCTTCTGATTTCTGTGTAAGTGAAAAGTGTTTACATGTAAAGGAAAATTTTGTCAAAAACTGTTTTATTGATTGTTGTCGCTTTGTGTCTTGCTGGCTACTTGATAATCTCAAATGCCTTAAAAGAACAAGATAAAGATAGAGTGTTTTTAGAGCAATCAAAAAAAATGCACGATATATCAAAAGAGATAGAACAAAAATCACAAAATAGAGAAAAAGCAGTAAGTGAGGATTTGGAAAAGTTAAAATAACACAAAATGCTATTCATTCTTGATTTTTATATTTATATTGTTTATTATATACGTTGATTACAAAATAAATATACATTTACATGTAAACCCAAAAAACTATTACGAAAAAACTACTGATTAAAAATTAATCACAAAAGAGCATATAAACGTTTCAATAAAATTCTATAATTTTCCAAATTAATTTTTGGAGGATTTGAAAATGAAAAGGTTTCTTTCTTTGTTAGCTCTTTCGCCACTTGCTCTTTTGGCAGAAGATGCTCCAACTTTAAATTCAGGTGATACAGCTTGGATGATTACAGCTACAGCTTTTGTTATGCTTATGACACCAGCTGGACTTGCGCTATTTTACGGCGGCATGACAAGATCAAAAAACATGCTTAACACAGTTGCTATGAGTGTTGGCGGTTATGTAGTTGCAGGACTTGTTTGGGTAATCGTTGGTTACTCTTTGGCTTTTGGAACAGATATAAAAAGCATCATAGGTTTTGATGGATTTTTCTTAAGTAACATCGGTGTAAACGATTTATCAGGAACTATCCCTACACTACTTTTCGTTGCGTTTCAAATGACATTTGCTGGTATCACACTTTCTCTTATAAGTGGTTCACTTATTGAAAGAATCAAATTTAGCACATGGTTAATCTTTGGAGCTATCTGGATTATCTTAGTTTATGCACCAATTGCTCACTGGGTATGGGGTGGTGGTTTCTTAGGAAATGATGGAGTTCTTGACTTTGCTGGCGGTACAGTTGTTCACATAAATGCCGGTGTTGCTGGACTTGTAGTTGCACTTATGCTTGGTAAAAGAAAAGATTATGGCAAAGCTATGTTCCCTTCATCTATCACATTAACTATGCTTGGAGCAATCTTGCTATGGTTTGGTTGGTTTGGGTTCAACGGTGGTAGTGGTGTTGCAGCAAATGGTCTTGCAGCAAGTGCGTTTTTAGTAACAAACATAGCAGCTTCTCTTGGTGCTCTTGGTTGGATGCTTGTTGAGTATTTTACATATAAAAAGTTCACACTTCTTGGTATCGCTTCAGGTATCGTAGCAGGACTTGTTGCGATAACTCCAGCAGCTGGATTTGTTGATGTAAAAGGTGCATTTGTTATAGGTATCGTTGCTGGTATCGTTGGTTTTTACGGTGTATATGGTCTTAAAAAAGCATTGAAATATGATGATTCGCTTGATGCTTTTGGTATCCATGGACTTGCAGGTATCTGGGGTGCAATCGCAACTGGTATATTTGCAAACCCAGCTATAAATGAAGCAGGAACAGGTCTTTTATATGGAAATCCAGGACAAGTTTGGATACAAATCAAAAGTATCATCGTAACTATAGTGTTCACAGCTATTGCAACAGCTATCGTTTTCAAAATCGCTTCACTTATAACAGGTGGTGGTAGAGTAAAAGAAGAGATAGAAGCACAAGGGCTTGATGAGACAGTTCACGGCGAACAAGCGTTTAACTTAAGATAAAGGAGTGAGAGATGAAAAAAATTGAAGCAGTTATCAGACCTTTTAAACTTGATGATGTAAAAGAGGCTTTAGGTGAACTTGAAATCACCGGTATGACAGTAACTGAAGTAAAAGGTTACGGAAGACAACAAGGACACTCAGAGCTTTATCGTGGAGCTGAGTATATAGTTGACTTTTTACCAAAAATAAAAGTTGAAGTTGTTGTAAAAGACGACTTAGTTAAAAAGACAGTCGATGCTCTTGTTAAAAGTGCAAGAACTGGAAAAGTTGGAGATGGAAAGATTTTCATTTCAAGCATCGAATCAGCGGTTAGAATAAGAACTGGCGAAGTTGACGACGAAGCAGTTTAATCTCTAAAAATACATACTATCCTTAAAAAAACAGATCTACCTTTTAAAGCTTTTTAAGAGGTAGATTTTTTACATGTAAAACTATTTTA
>JBKECC010000055.1:0-44203 GCA_047974135.1 Campylobacteraceae bacterium
ATTGTTAATTAGTGCTTTTTGTATAACATCTATTTTTGCACTCACATTAAATCTTTTTGCTTATGATGAATTTGGATCGCTTTTTGAGAAAAGTTATTTTTACAAATCATCTCCATGCAAAGATTGCCCTATTAAACTAATAGATGAAAATGAAAAAGTGCTTCTAACATCACAAACCGATGAAAATGGAGAAGCCACAATCAAGCTACCAGCTGCAAAATTTTCAATCATCGTTGAAGGCAGTATGGGGCATCAGCAAATAGCAAATTATGAAGCCATAAGCCACACAAAAAGTAGTTTTCAAACACTTCCATCAGATGCTCCACTTGATAAGATTTTACTTGGACTTGCTATAATAGCGCTTTTCTTTGGGGGATTGTTTTGGTTCAAGAAAACAGTATCAAAAAAGTTACACCGTTAGTAGCTTTTTTATCTTTAACACTTTTTAGCATCGTTGTTGCACTTTCTCCACATATCTATATCTCGTTTTTCTTGCCCGTTATATTTGTTGCGATAATTTATAAAAATCACTTGCTTTTGGTACTAAAGAAATTATTTTTTTTAAATACTTTGGTTGCTATCATAGCTGCTACGCTTCTATGGCAAAATTTGTATGAAATGGCACTGCTCATATTTTTACGCTCAAACCTCATCTTATCTTTTATGTTACTTCTGTTTTGTGATAAAGATGAATTTAGCATATCAATCGCACTGCAGAGACTTCATCTTCCCAAAAAACTTGTTACAACCGTTTTTTTTACTGTTAAATCTATATTTTTGATAAAACAAGAGTTTATCCATTTTCAAAAAACTTTACATGTAAGAGGTTTTAGCCCAAAAACAGACTTACTCTCTTACAAAACTTTGTCTGGCTTTGTTGGTATTTTAGTTATAAAAGCTATTGAGAGGTCTATTTTTTTACAAAAAGCTATGCTGCTTCGTGGTTTTAATGATGAGATTTACAGCCTCTCTTCTTACGAAAAAATTACAAATATTGATAAGATATTATTAGCTTTAACGATTTTTTCACTTTTTTGTTTTATAGGAGTTATTGTATGAGTTGCTCTGTAACATTAAAAAATATCTCATGTGAGCAAGAAAATATCATTTTGTGCAAAGATATATCGCTTAGTGTTTCTCATAAAGAAAAAATAGCCATCATAGGGCCAAATGGTTGCGGGAAAACTACTCTTTTAGAGACAATGGTCGGACTTCAACCATTAAAACAAGGCTCACTTGAATTGTTTCATCAACCAATCAATTCAAAAGATGATTTTAAAATGGTTCGCCATTTGATTGGTTATTTATTCCAAGATTCAGATAATCAATTTTTAGCTCCGATCGTTGAAGATGATGTAGCCTTTAGCTTGCTTTCTCGTAGAGTAAGTAAAGACGAAGCAAAACTCAAAACGAAGATGATTTTGGAAGATTTGGGAATTAGCCATTTAAGTAAAAAAGTTGTTTATCATCTCTCAGGTGGTGAAAAGAAGCTTGTTGCTCTTGCAGGTGTGCTTATAACCGAGCCAAAGCTTATGTTGCTTGATGAACCAACAAACGGGCTTGATCAAAACATGCAAATTCGCTTGATTGAGATATTAAAAAAGATAGACAAAAGCATCATCATCGTTTCTCATCATCAAGAATTTATAGAATCTTTAGTGGATAAAATATATAAACTCACTCCAAATGGACTTATTTTACGCTCGTAATCTTACATGTAAAAAATATTTATATCAATTTTAAAATTATAAAAAAATATACATTTTATATACTAATTTTTTTATTAAGATTAAATACTTAATTATCACAAAAATGTCACTATAAAAATCTAAAATAAATTGATACTCACTTTCAAGATGCCTAAAATAAGGCGTTTTAACTCAATAATTAAAATATAATAAATTATTATATTAAAAAAAAAACTAATAATCCCACTTTTTTCACACTTTTTTTGGTTAGCATTGATATATGAAATAAAACATTTCAAAGTTTCAAAAGGTTTATCACTAAAATGGTGATTTTGATATTTTATTAGTGAAGGAGAAAAGATGCTTTTAAAGGAACAAACAAAGAGCACAAATGTCTTAAATACTAATGTACAAAAAAAAGAAGAGTTAAATCGTAGGGATTTCATGAAGTTGTCTGCAAACACAGGGTTAGCTGCTGTTGCTGCAACCATGACAACACCTTACGTTTTAAATGCAACTTCTATGTCAATGGACACGGGTACTAAAAACTCAAAAAGTGAGATTAAATATAGTGCGTGTTTAGTTAACTGTGGAAGCCGCTGTCCTTTAAAGGTACATGTAGTAGATGGAATTATAAGAAATATATCAACAGAAACAATGTTTGATGATTCTGAATACGATACACACCAAATAAGACCATGTCTTAGGGGACGCTCTGTTAAGTGGAAAACTTATAGTCCAGATAGATTAAAGTATCCAATGAAAAGAGTTGGAAAAAGAGGTGAAGGCAAGTTTGAACGTATAACTTGGGATGAAGCTACAACTATCATCGCTGAAAAATTAAAATATACGGTTGAAACTTATGGGAATGAAGCTGTGTATTATCAATATGGCTCAGGAAGTACTGGCGCAAACCTTCAAGGAAGAAATGCAGGTAAAAGACTTTTAAATACTTATGGTGGATTTTTAGAGCAGTATGGAACATATTCTAGTGCACAAATAAATGGAATTACTCCATATATTTATGGTGGCACTATAAATACTCTTATGACTGAGATTAAAAACTCTGATTTAGTTGTTATGTTTGGACAAAACGTGGCAGTTACAAGAATGTCTGGTGGTGGACAATTTTATGAAACACTAACAGCCTTAAAACAAAGTAATGCAAAAGTTATCATTATTGATCCAGTAAGAACAGATAGTGTTGTTACTATGAATGCAGAGTGGATACCTATAAAACCAGGAACTGATGGTGCTTTGGTTGCTGCTCTAATTCACACAATGATAAAAGAAAATTTAACCGATGAGGATTTCTTAAAAGAGTACTGTATTGGATGGGATGAGACAACCTTGCCAGAAAATGCTCCAATAAATAGTTCATATAAAGATTATATCTTGGGAACTGGTGACGATGTAACAGAAAAAACTCCAAAATGGGCTGAAAAAATTACTGGCATTCCAGCAAATAGAATCATTCAACTTGCACGTGAGATAGGAAATGCAAAAGCTGCATGGATTTCACAAGGTTATGGGCCACAAAGAACTTCAAATGGGGAACAAGCATCAAGAGCTATTATGATGCTTCCTATAGTTTCTGGCAATATTGGAAAACCAGGGACAAATGCTGGGCATTGGGGCGGAAGTGTTACTTATCCTGTTCAGGGTTTTGCTATACCAAATCCAGTAAAAACAACTATCTCATTTTTTACATGGACAGATGCGATTAAACGCGGAACAGAGATGACAAAAAATAATTCACACTTAAGAAATAAAGAAAAACTTGATGTAAATATCAAATTTTTGTGGAATTATGCATCAAACGTAACGATGAATCAGCATAGTGATCTAAACAAAACTACAGAGATTTTACAAGATGAATCACTTTGTGAATTTATAGTTGTTTGGGACACACACATGACAGCAACTGCAAAATTTGCAGATGTTTTACTTCCTGATGTTTCAAGCGTTGAATCAAATGACTTAATCAACAATTCGTACGCAAGTGGTTCTTATAGCTACTGTATTCGTATGCAAGAGACTATTAAGCCTATGTGGGAGTGTAGACAATCTTATGATGTAATGTCAGAAATTGCTCATAAACTTGGCATTGGTGAAAAATACACAGAAGGCAGAACACATGCACAGTGGATAGAGTATTGCTATAACAAGATGAGGGAAAAAAATCCAAATCTACCAACATTTGAAGAAACAAACGATATGGGTATAGTTGATAGAAAAATAGCTGATAGTAGCAAATCTATAGCTCTAAAAGCTTTCCGTGAAGATAGAGTTGCAAATCCACTTAAAACTCCATCTGGTAAGATTGAGATTTATTCAGAAAGATTGGCTAAGTTAGCTACTGAGTCTGAGATACTTCCTGGTGATAAAATACCTGCTACTCCTGAGTATTGTCCTACAACTGAGGGTGTAGAAAATACTGAAATGCAAAAAAAATATCCTCTTCAAATGATAGGAATACATGTAAAAGGTCATGTACACTCATCTTACTTTAGTATAGCGATGTTAAGAGAGGCTTTCCCACATCTTCTTTGGATAAATCCTCTTGATGCAAATGCAAGAAATATCAAAGAAAATGATACCGTTGAAGTGTTTAATGACAGAGGTAGAATAAGCGTAAAGGTAAAAATTACAAACAGAATACATCCTGGAGTTATTGCTCTTCCACAAGGTGCTTGGAGAAACGTAGATAACAAAGGTGTTGATATAGGTGGTTGTATAAATACATTAACGAGCATGAGACCTTCTCCTATTGTTAAAGGTAATCCGCAACACACTAACCTAGTTGAAGTAAAATTGGCGTAAGGAGCAGACAATGAAACAATATGGATTTTATTTAGATACTACAATATGTACTGGCTGCAAAACTTGTCAAATTAGCTGTAAAGATGAAAAAGACCAAGATTTAGGACCAAAATATCGTAGAGTTTATGAGTATGGCGGTGGAGATTGGGTAAAACAAAATGAAACAGTTTGGAGTCAAAATGTTTTCAATTATTATGTATCAATCTCTTGTAATCACTGTGATGTTCCAACCTGCGTTGCTGGTTGTCCAACTCACGCTATGCACAAAAGAAAAGAAGATGGGCTTGTTGTAATCAATGAAGACACCTGTGTTGGTTGTGGATATTGCGCTATGAGATGTCCTTATGGTGCGCCTCAATTTAACAAAGTTACAAAAGTCATGACAAAATGTGATGGTTGCATGGAAAGAGTAGCAGAAGGATTGCCTCCTGTGTGTGTTCAGTCTTGTCCACAACGTGCACTTGATTTTGGTGATATAAGTGAACTTAGAAAAAAATACGGAAATGAGAACAATATAGCTCCTCTTCCAAACGCTATGCTCACAAAACCAAACTTAGTGCTTAAAGCACATACACAAGCAAAAGCAAGTGGTGATAAGTCTGGAAAAATTTTAAACAGAGTGGAGGTGTAAGATGCACGAATTACCATTAGTATTTTTTACTGTTTTATCTCAAATAGCAGTTGGACTTGCTCTTATTACTTACATAAGCTATAGAGTAAATCTGTCTGATTTAGCAGTACTTAGAAAAGCAAACGTTGTAGCATTGGTTTTAGTTGCAGTAGCTGTTGTATTCTCATTTTTTCACCTCGGAAAAATGTTTAGAGTATTTAACATGCTCTTTGGTGCTGGAACTTCGGCTATGAGCAATGAAATCATTCTTTGTGGTGCATTTTTTGCTCTTCTTGCTTGTACACTGTTTTTTGGTTTTATCAAAAAAAATGAATCACTAGAAGCTGTTTTTAACATGATAGCGTTGATTGTTGGTTTAGTTTTTATCTGGTCAATCACAAAAGTTTACACAATACCTACAGTTATTAACTGGGACACACCATTTACCGCTCTTCAAATGTGGTGCACGCTTTTAGTTGGTGGCGGAGCAGTTGCTGCACTTGTGGGTGCTAGAAAACTGGGAATTATCGCTTTGTTTGTAGGAGTTATACTATCTTTTGCATTTAAACCGTTTTACTTTAGTTTCCTTGGCGAAATAAGCCCAATGCTAACAAGTGAACAAACAACTTTTTGGCTTGTGCAACTTGTTTGTTTAGCTATTGCACTATTTTTTGGCGCAATCACACTATTTAAAAAAGAGAATGTTGCATCATTTTTAAGCATAGCAGCTATCGCTGTTGTGATTGGTGAACTCTCTTCAAGGGTTGCTTTTTACAATCTTTGGTCAATCCCTATGTAATTTATTTGGTAGTGATATAATGTCACTACCAAAATTTCCTCAAGGACAAAATTTGAATCTATTTACACCAGTTGTACCAAAAATACTCGGAGCTCTTTTTTACTACTCACCAAAATCACAAATCATCAAAGATATAATCCCAGCTCTTGTAGAGTTAGACACTGCATTTCCTTGGAAAAACGCTGATGAAGTAAAAATCCGAGCTGGCAAACTCTCAAAAACAAATCCATCTTCATTAGAGTACGATTTTTCTGTACTTTTTGAAGGACAAGGCGAGATGACGGCTCCTCATTGGGCTTCAGTTTATCTAAGTCCTGACAACCTTTTAATGGGAGAGACTACTCAAGAATATAGAGATTTTATGGAACAAAACGGCATAAATCTAACAACAAAAAACAGTGAGCCTGACGACTCATTTGGCTTGATGCTCATGGCACTTTCGCTACTTTTTGAACAAGAAAAAGACGATGACGCAAAAGAGTTACTAAGTAACTACTTGCTTACTTGGTCAAGTAGATATTTGGAATTTTTACAAAAAGCAAAAAAAGAGGCAAATTTTTATACAGATTTAGCAAAATTAGCTTCTTTGTATCTTGAAACATTAAAAGAGAAGTTAAACCTAGAAGTAAAAAAAGTAAATCTATACCTTTAATCTTTTACATGTAAAGGAATTTTATGAATATTTTAGACAAATTGCCACCAAAAAGTGGGGAAATATTTGACAAACTTCTTACATGTAAAAACGTTGAAATTGCCCACATCATAAGTTCATCAAAATTTGAAGATAAAACTTACAATCAAGAAGAGGATGAATTTGTGATTGTCCTAAAAGGAAAAGCTCTTTTACATGTAAACAATCAAGAGATTGTTTTAAACGTAGGTGAACATATTTTTATACCAAAACACACAATCCACAAAATCATCTCTTGCGAAGAAAACACTCACTGGCTCGCGATTTACATAAAGTAAAAGTTTACATGTAGCTTTTTTACTTACTTTCACGGCAAGATGCAAATTAATTTTGCAAAATATCTAAAACTTGTTTTTTTATTTGTGAACAAAAATCCTTTTGCTTTTGATTTTTGCAACTAAAATTTGATTTTTCTTCTCTTTCTTTTTCTTGGAAAAAAAGAAACAAAATTCAAGTGCTAGTGCTTAAAAACCTAAAATTTTCATTCAAAAGCTAAAAAACAAAAACTCGTTTCACTCAAACATTTGTTTTTCTTAACGCTTTTTCACTCAAATTTCTTAACGGTTTTTGCCGCAACGCACACGAAGACAGTTTTAAACAAAACATGCCACTTATAAAATCATCTCATGTGAAGAAAACACTCACTGGCTCGCGATTTACTTATATAAAGTAAAAGTTTACATGTAAACATGTTTTAATTTTTACTCTCAACACTTTTTAAAAAATCGCAACTTTGAGCAACTCCCAAATTGCAAGCTTTTTCAAGATAAGTTTTTGCTTTTATAGTATCTTTTATAACACCATTTCCATTGAAGTATGAAATGCCTATATTGTGTCAACCAAACGAATACTCAAGGTTGCAAGCTTTTTCGAAATTTAAAGCAGCCTTTGCCTCATTTACTGCGATCTCTTGTCCTCTTATATACAAAATGCCAAGATTGTAGCAAGATATACCAAAGTTTTTTTCACAAGCCTCTTCATAGAATTCTTTTGCTTTTAAAAAACTTTGCTCTACATTTTTTCCATGTTCATATATCACACCAAGATTGTAACAACCTACACTATTTTGAAGTGTGCACGCTTTTTGGTAAAACTCTAGCGCTTTTGTAGTATTTTGAGCGATGTTATAGTTTCCGTTGTCATATATCACTCCAAGATTAAAACAGCTATCAACACCGCTATTTTTACAATTTTTTTCGTAAATCTGTACAGCTTTAGTGCTATTTTGCCCTACTCCATTTCCGTTTAGATATAAACTTCCAAGATTATGGCAGCCTTCAACACTGTTTTTGTCACAAGCTTTTTTTAAATATTCATTTGCCAAAACAAAATCTTGTTTTGCAAAAGATCCACTCATATATGTAACTCCGATATTTGCGCAACTCTCGCTATTTCCGTCATTGCAATATTGTTTTAGTATTGCCAAAGCCTCGCCAAAACTTTTTTGTGAGTTTGTGCTGTAATCTTTTATAGTATTTGCATTGGCAAATTCAGCTCCAAACAAAAGAGTAAAAAAGAGAGAGATTAAAAGTTTTTTCAAAATTTTCCTTTTACATGTAAAGCATTTTTGTATTTTAAAGGATTTTTGTTGAAAAACAAAATGTTAGCTAGTTTTCATGTAAACAACCTGCAAGCCAAATTTTTTAATCTAGCCTGCAAGTTTTGAGAAGTTTTACTATTTTAGAGTTTGTGTATAATCAACTCTGTAGAATTTTTTGTAGTAATCGCTTACTATTTTTTCCATATCTATATCTTTGAAATTTTCAGGATATAGTTGTTCACCAAGCCAAAGCTCACCTATACTCATCGCTTCAGGAGTTGGATATCCCCACGCTTTTGCGTACTCTGGCATAAGTATAATTTTGTTATTTTTTATAGCTTTAAGACCTGCTAATGCTTTATTGTTTTTAAGTTCATCTACAACATCAGGATATCTATCTTGCACCAAAATAACATCTGGGTTCCATGACAAAAGCTCTTCTAGAGAAGATTGTCCAAATCCTACCAAACTTTTTGCCGCAACGTTTAAGGCTCCTGCTCTTAAAAACATAACATTTAAGTATTTTCCACGTCCATAAGTAGCAAATTTTGGATTTGCCATGTAGATAGTTACCTTGCTTTTATCTTCAATTTTTGCGGTTTTGCCTTTTAAAAATGCTTGGATATCTTTTATGTAAGTTACCAACTCTTTAGCCTCTTTTTGTCTATCTAGCACAACCCCAAGAAGTTCTACACCCTCATAAAGTCCATTATCATATGCAAACACTTCATTTTCTATGATTGGATTTAACTTTTCAAGTTCTGTCTCTTCTGTTTTTCTAAAAGACATCCCAATAACAGGTATTTTCAACTCTTCGAGTTTTTTGATAAATTCACTTGGTATATAGTTTGTAGTTATAACAACATCTGGTTTAAGAAGTAAAACTTCTTCCACATTTAAAGAGTTTAAATCACCAGGAGTTGGCAAACCCTTAAGCTCTGGAGCTATATAATAGATTCCTTTTCCAAGTCTTCCTTCAAGTCCTTTTAAAACTCCAACTATCTTGCCAGTTGCATTGAGCTGTATTATAACGTCCACACTTTGATGTTGAAGTACAACAACTCTCTCTACCTTATCAGGTATAACAACCTCTCGTCCAAGTTGATCTGTTACAACCTTGCTTGCAAATAAGAAAGATGCAGAAAAACAGAAAATCACCACAAAAGAAAAAAGTTTTTTCATTTTATTTCCTTTAAAAAAATAGTTTCATCATTATATAACTTTTTATATAAAGTATTTGCATGTTTTTTAACGTTTACATGTAAATATACATTTTACGCTTAAGAAGTCTATAAATAAATTTTCTGTAAAATCACGCCTTATCTCACACACACCAATCCTTGAATGGTTGCAGAATTTGTCTGTTGATGGGTGTGGAGGCTAAACCAGTCAGAGTTGAAATATTTGTATTAAACAGACTATTTCCTACCATTGTTAATTATTTTTCGCAAGGAGAAAAAATCATGGTAACCATGAAAGATTTATTAGAATGTGGTGTACACTTCGGACACCAAACAAGACGCTGGAACCCAAAAATGAAAAAATTTATTTTTGGCGAGAGAAAAAACATCTACATCATAGACTTACAAAAAACTCTAAGATACTTTAGATATACATATAACATCGTAAGAGATGCTGCAGCTGAGGGAAAAACTGTACTTTTCGTTGGAACAAAAAAACAAGCTATCGAAGCAATCAAAGATGCAGCTGATGGTTGTGGAATGCCATACGTAAACCACAGATGGCTTGGTGGTATGATGACAAACTTCAATACAATCAAACAATCAATCCACAAACTTGAAATCATCGAAGAGATGGAAAAAAGCGGACAAATCGATCTTTTAACAAAAAAAGAAGCTTTGATGTTAAGACGCAAAAAAGAGAAATTACTTGCTTACCTTGGAGGACTCCGACATTTAAAAACTGCTCCTGATATGCTTTTTGTAATCGATACAGTAAAAGAGAGAATAGCAGTAGCTGAAGCAAACAGAATGAGAATTCCTGTTGTTGCACCACTTGATACAAACTGCGATCCTGATGTTGTTGATTACCCAATCCCAGGAAATGATGATGCTATCCGTTCAGTTCAACTATTTTGTAAAGAGATGATGGAAGCAGTAAACGAAGGTAAAGCTCTTCGTGCTCAAGACAATCCAGATGCTGAAGGCGAAACATTTGTTGCAACTGATAAAGAAAAAGAAGAGTTGATTGAAGAAGCATTGGCAGATGAAGAGATAACTTTTGAAGATGAAGCAGAAGAAGTAGAAACAAAAAAACCTGCTAAAAAGAAAAAAGTAGAAGAAGAAGCTGATACTGAGGCAGAAAAACCAAAAAGAGTTAGAAAACCAAAAGCCGAAGTACAAGAATAATTTAAATAATAGAATAAATATTAAGGAAGAAAAATGGCAGAAATTAGTGCAAGCATGGTAAAAGAACTCCGTGAATTAACAGGTGCAGGCATGATGGACTGCAAAAATGCATTAACTGAAACAAATGGAAATATGGATGCAGCAGTTGATTTACTTCGCGAAAAAGGCTTAGGCAAAGCAGCAAAAAAGGCTGACAGACTTGCGAGCGAAGGCTTAGTAAGCGTTGAAGTTTCAAATGATTTTAAAGTTGCAACAGTAAGTGAGATAAACTCTGAAACAGATTTCGTTGCAAAAAATGAAAAATTCATCGAAATGACAAAAAATACAACTGCACACATCCAAAATAAAAACATTAATGATGTAAGTGAACTTTTAGAGACAACTATAAATGGAACAAAATTTAGTGAGTATCTAAACTCACAAATCGCTACAATCGGTGAAAACCTTGTTGTTAGAAGATTTGTAACTCTAAAAGCTGAGGGCGAAAACGGTGTAGTAAATGGTTATGTTCACTCAAACGGAAGAGTTGGCGTAATCTTAGCTGCAAATTGTGGCTCTAAAGAAGTTGCAAAAAAAGCAGTAGATTTACTAAAAAATATCGCTATGCATGCGGCTGCGATGAAACCGGTTTATCTTTCATATAAAGAACTTGATGCTGAATTTATTGAAAAAGAGACTATTGCACTTAAAGCAAATATCGAAAAAGAAAATGAAGAAGCTAGACGTCTTGGAAAATTAGAGAAAAAAATCCCTATTTATGGAAGTAAAGCACAGCTTACTGATGAAGTTTTAGCAAAAGCTAAAGCAAACATGGAAGCTGAACTAAAAGCTGCTGGTAAGCCTGAAAAAATTTGGGATAGAATAATACCAGGACAATTAGAGAGATTTGTTGCAGACAATACTCAAGTTGACCAAATCTACACACTTCTTAGCCAATTTTACGTAATGGACGATAGCAAAACTATCGAGCAAGTTTTAAAACAAAAAGGCGAAGAATTTGGTGGAAAAATCGAAATCGTTCAATATGTTCGTTTTGAACTTGGCGAAGGATTAGAGAAGAAAACCGATGATTTTGCAGCAGAAGTTGCAGCTCAACTAAAATAATTAAAAAACAAGGAGATTTTCTCCTTGTTTAAAACCACTAAAGGATTTCAGTGGCTCTTTTAAGCGTAAAAAATATCTCTCACTCTTTTGATTATCCTCTTTTTGAAAATATAAACTTCGAACTAAATGCAAGTGAATCAATGTCAATCGTTGGCATAAGTGGAAGTGGAAAAAGCACACTTTTACATATTTGTGCATCTTTATTAAAGCCAAAAAGTGGAGAAGTTTTTATAGATAACAAAAATCTTTATAGCTTAAAAAATAACGATTTAATAGATGTAAGATGTAAAGATATAGGTATTATCTTTCAATCACACTTTCTCTTTAAGGGTTTTGACGCAAGAGAAAATATAGAGATAGCAAACATCCTAGCTGATACAAAGTTTGATGATGAGCTACTTGAGGAGTTAAAAATCTCACATATCTTAAAACAAAAAGTTGGAGATATTTCAGGTGGTCAACAACAAAGAATCTCAATAGCAAGAGTACTTTCTAAAAAACCAAAAATAATTTTTGCAGATGAGCCAACAGGCAACTTAGACTTAGAGACCGCAAGTGAAGTTACAAATATCTTGATGAATTATATAAAAAACAATAATGCTTCGCTTTTTATAGTTACACACGATTTGGGCTTAGCAAAAAAATGCACAAAAGCTTACAAATTGGAAAATTTCAATTTATCCTCATTTTAAATAAAATCATAAATATAATTACACTACAATAACAAAATCTTTAAATGGAGAGGATTCTTGCATAGTTTTTTACTTATCAACAAAAACCCTGCTGTCTCAAAGCTACTCTTTGCCTCTTTCAATAGACTTGGCTATAAGCTTACAGAGATTGGCAGTTATGACGATTTAGTAAAAGATATATACATTGGCATTATAGTAGATAGCCAAATGTACGATGAAACCTATATAAACGACTTACGAGATATGAGTTTTATAGAGCCTCTTATCTACTTAAAAAGAGACTTGGAAGTCGCTCCAAGATGCTTTGATATAACTCTTAGAAAGCCTTTTTTACCTACTGATTTTATCTCTTTGATGCTTAGTCTTATTAGTGCAAATAAAGAGATTGAACTATACAAAGAGACAAAAGAAAATAGAGAAATTTTAGAAAATGACGATGTTGTATTTAAAAGCATTCAAGACAGTGATGAGGATATAGACGAGCCATTTCTTGTTGAAGAGCATGAAGCAAATGCGGAAAAAGATTTTAGTTTTAACGGTGCTAAATTTAAAAATGACTCCATCTTAAATAAAGACGATATAGATGAGATAAAAAATATATTTTTAGATGATATATTTGACAAGAAAAAAACAAATGATTTTAGTAATACTAGTAGCTTTGAATATTTAAAACAACTTCCACAAAAAGAGGAGAAGTTTGAGCTTGAAACCATAAGCGAAAGAGAGATGATAACAGCACTTGAAGATGGTGGACTTTTACCAAAAGTTATAAGTTCAGATTTTGTAAAACATGAGTTAAAAAGTGCGGTTGAACAATCATTAGTTACTGCTATGCAAAGTAAAATCTTAAGAGATGCATTAAAAGGACTTAAGATGAATATAACTATAACCTTTGAGGATAATTGATGAAAGGTGCTTTGCTTATAGTCTCAGGTCCAAGTGGGGCTGGAAAATCATCTTTGATACATAAAATTTTAGAAACAACACCAGATGCTATATTTTCCATATCATCAACAACAAGAACTATCAGAGATGGTGAGATTGATGGAGTTAACTACTTTTTTACAACAAAAGAGAAATTTGAAAAAGATATAGAAGACGGACTTTTTCTAGAGTGGGCAAAAGTTCATGAAAATTATTATGGAACTTCATTAAAGCCGATACTAAAGTTTATAAAAGAGGGAAAACTCGTTATTTTAGATATAGATGTGCAAGGTTTTAAAATTGCTCGCGAAAAATTTAGTGAGTATATAACATCGGTTTTTGTTACCACAAACTCTCAAGCAGAGTTAAAAAGTAGATTAGAAAATAGAAAAACCAACTCCGATGAAGACATAAATAGAAGGCTAAATAACGCTCTTTTAGAAATGACACACATTCATGAATACGACTTTCTTGTGATAAATGATGATCTTCATTTAGCAGCCAAAGAACTCTCTTCAATAGCTTTAGCTGCAAGAAAAAACACCAAATTGGTAAATCTTGGTGAGTTTATAGGAAATTGGACAAATTTAGAGTAATTTTTAAATTATGAAAAAGTGATATAATACACAGATTTTATGTTTACATGTAAACAATATTTTAGGAGAAAAACATGGGTATGCCAAGTATGCCACAACTTTTGATTATCTTAGTGATAGTCTTACTACTTTTTGGAGCAAAAAAGATTCCTGATTTAGCAAAAGGTTTAGGTTCTGGAATTAAGAACTTCAAAAAAGCTGTTAAAGATGAAAATGACGAAGAAGAGACCGAAGAGGTTATAAAAGAAGCTGAAAAGATAGAAGAGAAAAAACCAACCAAAACAACTAAAACTTCTACTGCAAAAACAACCACTAAAAAAACTACAAAAAAAGACGCTTAGAAATTGAAACAAAAAGTTATTGACACTCTTAAAAATCACATAACCTGTGATTTTTATCTTGAAAAACCAAAAGATATGAGTTTGGGACACTATGCAACTCCGCTTGCATTTTCACTAGCCAAAGAGCTAAAAAAATCTCCAATGTTGATTGCAAATGAGTTAGCTTTGAAACTAAAAAGCGAGCCTATTTTTGAAGAGGTAACTGCCATAAATGGTTACATTAACTTTAAACTTACGTCATCTTTTATGGATGAGTTTGTAACAAATTCACTAAAAAATGAAACTGATTTTGCAAAGGGAGATAAAACTGGCTCATATCTAATAGAGTATGTTAGTGCAAATCCAACTGGCCCACTTCATATCGGTCACACAAGAGGAGCTGTTATTGGCGACTCTTTGTGTAGTATCGGCAGACATTTAGGTTACACCATCAAAAGCGAATACTACATAAATGACGCAGGAAATCAGATAGATTTGCTGGGTCTATCCATATATCTAAGAGCGCAAGAGTTACTTTTTAACGATGAAAATGTAGCTTGGCCAGAGAAATATTACCGTGGTGAATACATAACTGACATTATCTATAAAGCTAAAGAAAAATTTGGCGAAGAGATATTTAAAGATGAGAAAAATCTAAACACTCTAAGCGAATTTGGGAAAGATTACATGATGATTGAAATCCCTCATGAGCTTGAAGAGATAAATATAAACATACAAAATTATGTAAGTGAAAAATCTCTATTTCCAAAATGGCAAGAAACACTAAAAAAACTTGAAAATAACGGCAAAACTTACGTACAAGATGGCAAGATTTGGCTTAAATCAAGCGATTTTGGAGACGAAAAAGATAGAGTTTTAGTTCGTGAAGATGGAGTTCCTACTTACATAGCTGGAGATATCATCTACCATGATGATAAATTTTCACGTGAGTTTGACCACTATATAAACATTTGGGGTGCAGACCACCACGGATATATAGCAAGGATGATGGCTGCTGTAAATTTTTTAGGTTATGATGAGAAAAAGTTAGAGATTATACTCGCTCAAATGGTTTCGCTTCTTAAAGATGGAGAGCCATTTAAAATGAGTAAACGTGCTGGAACTTCTATACTCATGAGTGATGTTGTAAGTGAAATCGGAAGTGATGCTTTGCGTTTTATGTTTTTAAGCAAAAAATGTGACACTCACTTAGAGTTTGATGTTGATGCACTAAAACAAAATGACAATTCAAACCCAGTTTACTACATAAACTATGCACACGCAAGGATAAATCAAGTATTTGAAAAAAGTGGAAAAACTTTGCAAGGTGTTTTAAGTGTAAAACTAGAAAATCTAAACGAAAGTGCTACTAACTTACTATTTTCTGCCCTACTTTTACCAGAAGTTTTAGAAGATGCTTTTAGCTCTCGCCAACTTCAAAAAGTGACAGATTATCTAAAAAATCTAGCAAGTTTGCTTCATAAGTTTTACAATGAAAACCGTGTTGTTGGAAGCGAATTTGAAGATATATACTTAAAACTTTTAAGCTTCGTTGCACTCTCTTTGAGAACTGGTTTAAAACTCATAGGCATAAAAGCAAAAGATAAGATGTGAGAACCGTAAAAAAGGACAACTGCTTGTCCTTTTTAGTCTCGGAACCAAACGCCTTATGCCGTTAGGCATGGCGTGCGAAGAACATTTGAAAAAAGGTTCGGAACCAAGTGCTATATACCGTAAAGGTATAGCACGCGAAGAACATTCAAATCATCTCTCATATTTACACGTAAAACTCTTAAAATTGACATCATCATAAATTAAAAAATTTTACATGTAAAAAATAGAGTTATTTGTTTAAGTAATTTTGTTTATAATATAACAATTTTTATTGAGAGCTTAGTTTGAGCTACACATAAGTAAATATTTCTTTACTGCTAAATTTCAAGCCAATTTGGTTTTTACATGTACAAAAATTCTTTAGTTACTTTGAGTAAATAAGTGATACAAATATCCAATTTACGCAAAAACTATAACAACCAAACAGTTCTAAAAGATATAAATCTACATATCAAAAAAGGCACTATTCATGGACTTTTAGGAAGTAGCGGTGCTGGAAAAAGTACGCTTTTAAAATGCATGAATGCGCTTGAGGGTTATGACAGCGGAAGCCTAAAAGTTGATGATGTAGAAGTAAAATCATTAAACGGAAAATCGTTACTAAACTTTAGAAAAAAGATAGGTATGATTTTTCAAGATTTTGCACTTTTAGAGAGAAAGTCTGCATTAGAAAATGTCCTATTGCCACTTGAGTGTTGGGGTTACAAAAAAGATACTGCGCAAAAAAGAGCTTTAGAATTACTCTCTCTTGTTGGCATCAGCGAAAAAGCATCTTTTCGTCCAAGAGAACTTAGTGGCGGGCAAAAACAACGTGTGGCGATTGCAAGAACTTTAGCTCTAAATCCAAGTATACTTCTTTGTGATGAAGCAACCTCAGCACTTGATCCAATTACCACAACTTCGATACTTGAACTCTTAAAAGATATAAACAAAAAACTAAATATAACGATAGTTATTGTAACTCATGAGCTAAGTGTTGTAAAGCAGATTTGCGACAATCTCTCTATCGTAAAAGATGGCGAGATAATCTTAGATGATAGCGTAGAAAATATCTTAAAAACTGAGCCAAAAGAGTTTTTAGACTTGGCTGGTTACCCAAAACTGGAGTTAAAGCAAAATGAAGAGTGCTTTAAAATCTCTTTTGATAAAAACAACTCTTCTTTACTTTTTGATTTATCCTCTTCTCTTAAAGTAGCTTATAGTGTTATTTTTGCTCAAACCGAACAATCAAAAATTGCAAGTACAAATCATATATACATTGGCATTGATGAGAAAGATAAAAAAAAGGTTGAAGAGTTTTTACATGTAAAAAGTTATAACTTTAAACTTATAAACAAAGAAGAGATAAGCTATGTTTTTTGAAAATACAAGACTTTTTGAGTATCTTCCAAAGATAATCATTCCAGCTATCACCACAACATTTAAAATGCTTTTTATATCAATGATTTTAGCTCTCATCATAGGATTTTTGGTAGCAGTTATACTTGTTTTAACTTCACCAAAAGGGTTATCTCCTAACAAAACTATCTACAATATTTTCAACTTTATAGTAAACATGATTCGCTCTTTTCCTGTCATCATTTTGATAGTTGCCTTAACTCCTTTAACAAGGCTAATCATGGGAACTTCCATAGGAAGTGCGGCTGCTATCGTTCCTTTAACCATAGCCGCATTTCCTGTTGTTGCAAGACTTGTTGAGAGTGCATTTTTAGAAGTGAGTCCAAGCGTTGTAACTGCTGCAAAATCTTTTGGGGCAAATAACTTCCAAATCATTTTCAAAGTTATGCTTATTGAAGCACTTCCTGTTATCGCTTCGGGTATCACCTTTACAACTATCCAACTTCTTGGAAATACTGCACTTGCTGGTGCTGTTGGAGCAGGAGGTTTAGGGGCAGTTGCACTTACTTTTGGCTATGAGCGCTTTGATGACGCTGTTATGTACACTATCGTTTTTATACTCTGCATCATCGTTTTAATCTTTCAGTCTATCGGAAATTACATATATACAAAACTAAAATAGGAAAATTTATGACAAATTTATACAACCAACTAAACACTTACCTTGATTTAAAAAGGAGTCCTGCTGGGATTAGATTTCTTTTTGATAAACAAGAATATGATGAGTGCGAAACACCAGCTTCAAGACACACTCTTCCTTACTGCACAGCTATACGAAATGCCATGCAAGGAGAGGCAAGCAAAGTAACTTTGGAGCACATGTCTTGTTTGTCTAGTGCAAGAGTTTTAGGACTTTTAAAACCAGAAGATGATGTTGTGCCTTTTAACTTTGTAATCTCTGGCAAAAGATTTGCAAAGATGGGAATTTATAAAGATTTCACCATCGCAAGACAGATACAAAAAGATATGACATATTGCACTCACAAAGTTTATGGCATAGAGATAGCACCTTTGCAAAACTTTACCACTTATGAGCCCGATGTTGTTATAATAGCAACTCACGCTTACAATATGATGAGGATAGTCCAAGGTTACGCTTACAACTTTGGTCAATTAAAAAATATAAAAATGTCGGGCATGCAAGCTTTATGTGCTGAGTGCACAACTTACGTTTTTGAAAACAATCAAGTAAATATCTCTATGCTCTGTTCTGGAACTAGGCAGTTTGCGACATGGACAAATGAGGATTTGGCTATCGGCATTCCTTTTAACAAACTAGAATCCATTGTAGAAGGCATAGTAAAAACTTCAAATCCTATGCAAACAAATAAGGCAAAAAAAGCCATAGAAGAGAGAGCTAACAAATACGATTTAGCTCCAAATATAGCTTTTAACACGACTTACTACAAGGGAACACTGGGAACTGTAAATTTCATAAAAAACAGAAAATCTTAAGGAGAGTATATGAAGTTATTTTTAAAATCTTTAGCAATTTTTGCTTTAGTTTTTGCGTTTTTAGGCTGCGACTCTAAAGAGTCCAAACAAACAAGCGAGGCAATGCCAACACAAAAAAAGGTGAAAGTCTCAACAACTGAAATCTCTCAAGCTATCCTAGAGCCTGCACTTCCTCTTTTAAAAGAGCAAGGTTTTGATGTAGAACTTGTTATAGTTTCAGGCAATGTAAACGTGATACGCGCAACAAATGATGGAAGTACAGACGCTGCAAGTGGAGTTCATATAAAATTTATGGAAAACTTCAACAAGCAAAATGGTGGAGATTTGGTTATGATAAAACCTTATCCTTATACAACTGGTATCGGTCTTTACTCTGACAAATATAAAACCATTGAAGAGTTGCCAGTGGGTGCAAAGATATCTATCATGAGTGACGCCATGAATATGCACAGAGGTCTTATGATACTCAAAAATGCTGGGCTTATTGAACTTGATGAGAGCAAAAAAGATGGTTACACTCTGCTTGACATAACAAAAAATCCTAAAAATCTTCAAATTATCGATATGGATCAAGCTGGGACTGTTCGCTCTCTTCAAGATGTTGATGCTGCTATAGTTTTCTTTACTCACATGAGAAATGCAAATCGTGATTTTAGAGCTTACATAGTAAGAGATGACGATGCAAAAGAGTTTCCAATGGGTATAGTTGTAAAAGCTAAAAATGAAAATGAAGCTTTTGCAAAAGCATTGGCTGATGCACTTCGCTCACAACCTGTGAGAGATAACATCGCTAAAAAATTTGATGGTGTTTTTGAGTATTTAGATTAAATCGATTTTACATGTAAAGAAACATCTTTACATGTAAGTTTTATAGAGATTTTTTAAATTCTATAGATTCTATTTGTAGATTTTGAAGTTTGATGATTGTTATAGAGTTTTCTTCTTTTGGCAAAGTCTCCGCCACTTTCTCATCTTTTACAAGCCCAACAGAGTAATTGTACTTTTTAAATTTTGGCATCATAAACATGCTCATAACAAGCTTTGGAACTTTTACAACATCCATAATGTAAATAGCACTGTTTTCGTTTAAGTAGTTAGGATTTTTCTCTATAAACTTTGCAACCTCTTCACCTACTTTTTTACTTGAAGCGATGATTAGTTGTTTTGTATCCGCTCCAATAGTAACATTTTTTTCAAATTGATCTTCTATGTTTAACGATAAAGTATCGCCAACTTTTAAACTTTGGCCAAATAAAATAAATGGCAACACTAAAACAATTAAAAACTTTTTCACTTTTTCTCCTTAAACTTTACTCACCAAAAAGGGCTTTTAGAGCATTTACATCCGCTGTTTTAACTTCTATTGAACCATCTTTAGAGTCTTTTCCTTGTTCAACTAACTCTATCTCATGACCTGTTAACATTGAAGCAAGCCTTATATTTATACCGTTTTTACCTATCGCTTTTGATTTTTGATCACTTAAAAGCGTTACGGTTGCTGTTAGTACTTTTTCTCTTTGAACCATTTTGCTTCCAACTTTTACACTTGCAACAACTGCGGGACTAAGCGCACGTGCTATAAAAATTTCAGGGATTGAAGAGTACTCGATACAATCTATATTTTCCCCGTGAAGTTCTTTACTTACTGCGCTTATTCTAATACCCTTTGTTCCAACAGTAGCTCCTACTGCATCAACGTTAGGATGAACAGAGGTGAGTGCTACTTTTGCTCTATCTCCTGGGATTCTTGCACTTTTTTGAATTATAACTGCGCCATCTTTGATTTCTGGTACTTCAAGCTCTAAAAGTGCTTCTAAAAATCTAGGAGTTGTACGTGAGAGTTCTACGTTTATTCTTTTTGATTTATCTATGAACACTTTTCTTATAACGCTCTTTACGATGTTGTTTACTTTAAATTTTTCGCCTTTGATTCTATTTTTTCTAGGTAATACGCAGCGAATCTCATCAATCTCTATAAAAGTATTTTCACTATCATCGATACTTGTAACGTTACCATGAACGCAAGTTCCAACTTTTTGTTGGTATTTTTCAAATATTTGCTGCTCTAACAATCTTTGGATATGAAACTCTAGTTCACGTGCAAGCGTTGCTGCTGCAGTACGTCCAAGATTATCAAGTGGAAGTTCATATCTTAACTCATCGTTTAATTCAACTGTTGGATCTATCTTTTTTGCATCTTTTAGTGTTATAAAATTTTCAGTATCCTCAAGTCTTTCATCACCTTCTTTAACTACCAAAACTTTTTGAAAGAGTTGTAATACTTTTCTTTTTTCATCTATCGTTGCTTCATACTCGTATTTTTCGCCATAAACTCTTTTTGCAGTTTTTACAAGTGTCAATTTTACGGTATCTTTCACATCTTTTAAAGCTAAACCTTTTTCGTTTGCGATTGATTCCATAATATCTAATATTTTTTCCACAAAGCTACCCTCTTTGATTGTTTTATTTTGCAATGATATAAAAATAGTGATTTTTTGTAATTGCGAGAACACGAATTTTATCTAAGATGTGCTTTTAAATTACTTTAATTACCTTTTTATTGAAAAACAGCTATACTCTTTGACTTTAATTATTAAGTAAGGCAAACAAAATGGAACTAAAACTCGCTCGCACCGGCATAACAGAAAAACCAAAAGCTATTAAACTAGAGACTATAGAAAAAGAGATAGAAGAACACGGTGGACAAATTTTTTATTTTGATAAAGAAAATTCAAATAAAGATTTGATGAAACTTGTAGAACACTTTGAAAAAAAAGATTTAAGCGTATATCTTCGCGAAGTACGATATGGACTAAATGAGGGTGATTACATGTATGAGGTTCATATACTCTAAGATAAAAGTAGCTTAATGTCAAAAAAATTATTCATTGAAACACTTGGGTGTGCTATGAACGTACGTGATTCTGAGCATATGATAGCGGAACTTAGCAAATACGACTCATACACACTTACAAGTGACTCCAAAGAGGCTGATTTAATCCTTATAAATACTTGTAGCGTACGTGAAAAACCGGTTCAAAAACTCTTTTCTGAAATCGGACAATTTACAAAACATAAAAAACATGGGGCAAAAATAGGGGTTTGTGGTTGCACCGCAAGCCATTTAGGTGAAGAGATATTTAAACGAGCACCACAGGTAAACTTTGTTTTGGGTGCTAGAAATGTCTCTAAGATAAGTGAAGCAGTAAACACTGAAAAGTTTTTATCTATAAATTTAAACTATGATGATAGTGAATACGCCTTTGGCGAATTTCGTCAAACCGCGCATAAGGCTTTTGTAAATATCTCCATTGGTTGTGATAAAAAATGCACTTATTGTATTGTTCCTCACACTCGTGGTGATGAGATATCTATACCATCTTCTTTGATTTTAAAAGAAGCAGAAAAAGCTGCCAAAAGTGGTGCAAAAGAGATATTTTTACTTGGACAAAATGTAAACAATTATGGCAAGAGACTAAGCAGCGGAAAAAGAGATGAGTTTAATTTCTCGCAACTTTTAAATGAACTATCAAAGATTGACGAGTTAAAAAGAATCCGCTTTACCTCTCCACATCCTCTTCACATGGATGATGAATTTTTAGAAGTTTTTGCAAATAACAAAAAAGTTTGCAAAGCGATGCACATGCCTCTTCAAAGCGGCTCTTCAAAAATTTTAAAAGATATGAAGAGAGGCTATACAAAAGAGTGGTTTTTAAATAGAGCAGAGATTTTAAAAAAACTCATACCAAATGTCTCTATCAGCACTGACATTATCGTTGGATTTCCAGGAGAAAGTGACGATGACTTTGAAGATACAATGGATGTTTTAGAGCAAGTAAGGTTTGAGCAAATCTTCTCTTTTAAATACTCTCCTCGTCCTTTAACTCTTGCAGCTAATATGACAAATGTAGTGGATAGTGAAATTGCTTCAGGGAGACTCTCAAAACTTCAAGAAAGACACACGCAGATTTTAGATGAGATAGTAGAAGAGTATGTAGGAACAACTAAAGAAGTTTACTTTGAAGAGTTAAGAAGCAATGGCATGATTGCAGGACGTAGCTTTGAAAACAGCGTAGTAAGTGTTGAGGGAAGCGAAGAGTTACTTGGAAAAACAAGAAATGTAAAGATAACCAAAGCACAGCGATCAACTCTTTATGGAGAGCTTGTGTGAGTTTACACAAACACGATTATCCACTTTCAAAAAGAATAGGCGCAAAGGTTATCCCTTTTTTTGTATCAATATTTCATCGTGTTTTACTATTTACATGTAAAAGAGTTTATGAGCTACCAAGTGAAGATTTACAAATACCTACTATTTGGGTTGCATGGCACGGGCAATTTGCTTTTGTTCCAAACCTATATAGAAAAATCAAACCAAATGCAAAGATAAACGTCATAGTAAGCGAGCATCTTCACGGCGACATCGCTATAAATTCATACAAAAGATTTAACTTTAATTATATACGTGGAAGCAGTAGAAAAGGTGCACTAAAAGCCTTGCTTCAAGCCATCGATGTATTAAAAAAAGGCGATGACGTTGGCATAACTCCAGATGGACCAAAAGGACCCGTTCACACAATCTCTGATGGAGTAATCGTTTTAGCCTCCAAGTGTGAAGCTCCTGTTGTAGCAGTTGGCTGGGTTGCAAGTAGTTTTTGGCAATTAAAAAGTTGGGATGAAGCAAAAATCCCAAAACCATTTAGTACAATAACATTTAGAGTGAGCAAACCACTTTATCTTCAAAATCTAGAAAAAGAAGAAGCGAAAGAAGTGGTTAAAAACGCTCTTTTTTGGTGCATGCAAAAATAAATATAAAAAAGGATAATCCCATGAGAAAGATATTTGTTTCATTACTTTTTTTAACAACTTTACTATTTTCATATGCTTTTGAAGAAAAACAGGAACTCACAAAATCGTGTGATGATGGAAATGCAAATAGTTGCCTCATCATGGCAAAATTATCCGAGAGAAATTCTTTACTACAACAAAGCAAAAACACACCAGAATCAAGAGAGTTTTATAAAAAAGCTGCGAGTTTTTACGCAAAGGGTTGTAGTAACAATGAAAGTGCAAGCTACGTCGATGATTGTGTAAATTTAGCAAATCTATATCTAACAGGCAATGGCGTAAGTCAAAGTTTCTCAACTGCAAAAAAACTGTTTGATGATGCTTGTGAAAAAGATAACCAAAATGCTTGCATTGGGCTTGGAAGTATGTATTTAGCAGGAAGTGGTGTAAGACAAGATGATGCAAAATCAAGAACATACTTTGAAAACGCTTGTGTAAAAGAGGATGCGAACGGTTGCTTTTTGCTTGCTATGATGTATGACACTGGAAAAGGTGCCAAAAAAAATAAAAAACAAGCACTCGAATACTACGGGAAAGCTTGTGATTACAACCTTGAAGTTGGCTGCGTAGAGTACAAAAGACTCAAAAACAATTAAATAGTATAAATTCTTTATTTTTAAACTCAATTTTATATTACCGATACAAAATATAAAACTAATAAATTAATAATTAAATAAGAAAAATTAAATACAATTTTAATTTAACATTTTTACAAAGGAGAGGATATGAAGAAAAAATTAACAGCTCTCACATTAATGTCATTTTTGGCTTTTAATGGTGCTCAAGCTGTGGATTACGGTTTTGAATTTGGGCTTGGATATCAACGTTCAGTAGGTTATAGTGATGCTATTGGATATGCTTACCCTGGTTTTTCGCATGACAGAGGAAATGCTTTTGGTGAAGTGTATGCTGGTGTGCCTATTAAGATAGATGAGAGGTTAAGTATAATACCAAAATTGTCTTATATGTTTGGTTTTGTAAAAGTTAAAAGTTATGCAGGAAATGATGATTACACAAACAGCATAGTTCTTCCAGCAGTTGCTACAAGATACTATATATCTGATTCTATGCCTGTTTATGTTGAAGGTGAGTTGGGTTTTGCTATTGTAAATAGTGGGAAAAAAGAAATCTATACTTTTGATAACACATATGAAGTTGGTGCTTTTGTTGGTTATTCGTACAAAGGGTTTTCTTTTGGTGACATACATGCTGATATTGGCTATAGATACATACCCGTAGATATTGACTATAAACTAAGAGGCAACAAAAAGTCGCATAATTTTGGTGGTTTTGTTTTTAGACTAGGTGTAACATTCTAAACAAGTTTCATATTTGCAGCTAACTTGCGACAGGAAATAATTCTGTCGCATTTTTATAGTTTTTGATAAAATTAAATTATCTCTTTTGTTATGTAGTAATTTAACAAAACTTATCGTTTTCTTTGTCATCATTCCATACATACTCTATATGATGTGCTATATTTTTTGCTTTTTCCACGCCGTATAAATCTTCTACAAAAGCTAAAGACATGTCGATGCCAGCACTTACACCTGAACTTGTGTAAAACTTTTCATCAACGCACCATCTTGCACTTCTTTGCCATTTTACTTTTTTATTTTGTGAAACTACCCAATCAAATGATTTTTTGTTTGTTGTGGCAGTTTTTTCATCCAAAAGTCCAGTTTTTGCCAAAAGTGCTGAGCCTGTGCAAACACAAAGAGTGTAAGTTGATTTAGAGGATATACTTTTTAGGATTTTTATAGTTTTTTTATCTTCAACCAAACTCCTTGTGCCAAAACCTCCTGGGATTAAAAGCACATTTTCTTCTAGTTGATTTACCTCTTCGTGGCTTTTTGTGATTATTTGTGTGCCTTGTTTACTTACAATAACTCCGCCTTTTATTGAAAAATAATCAAGTTTAAACTCATCAACCTTGCCAAAAATCTCAACTGGCCCAAAAACATCCAGCGTCTCAAAATCGTTAAATAAAAATATATTTATCTGCATTTTATCTCCTTTGGTGAAATCATATTTTGAAACATATATGCTCTTACATGTAAAGGTATTTTTGCCTTTCTGCACTCCTCTTTGAACTCTTTTGTCATCATTATATTTTGCAAATATGGTGCCACAAAAATCATCGTGTCATTTTTTCCTATGGCTATTTTACCACTAATGACACAATTTTCATTGTTTAAAACTTCATCTCTTTGTTTTGCGCTTAGAACGATTTTAAAAAATTTAGCTATTTTTGCTATTTGTCTTATTTCGCCTTTCCCTCTTTTAAAGCAATACATCTCGCGAGAGTTAAAAACTTCATCATTGCTCAACTCTTTTGCGTCGTTACAAAGAGCTTTGAAGCTATTTTTTATGCCTTGTTTGTACTCTTTTAAAAGTGGTCCGCAAAAGTTTTTTCTCCATCTATTTCGCTCATAAATATCTTCAAAATTACTCTCATCTACAAAGTATTTTATGCCATTTTTTACTAAAAACTCTAAAAGTTCATCTTTTGTATTGTAGATAAGTGGACGAACTATTTTGTAACTTTTAAAATGCTCAATTTCGTTAAATCCGTTTAATTCAACCGCTCCAGCACCTCTTGTAAACCTCATAAAAAACCACTCTAGTTTATCTCCTAAATGGTGAGCAGTTATGAGAGTTTCGTAACTATTTTCTTCGATGATTTTTGTAAAAAAGTCATATCTTTCATCTCTTGCATTTGCTTCAAAGTTTGACTTACCTAAATGCACACTTTTTATATAAATCTTTTTATTGTGTTTTTTAGATAATTCTTGTGCATAAGCTACCTCATCTTTTGAAGAGGCTCTTAAATTATAATCAACGATGACGATATCAAAAGGCACCTCTTTTACATGTAAAATGAAAAAAAGTGCTGAACTATCAACGCCACCAGAAAAGGCTAAAAGATTTTTTGTCTTCTTTAAATCTTCATAAGTTTTAGAGTTTTCTAAGAACTGTTGCAAGTAATTTGTCTCCGGCAAGCTCTGTTATCTTTGCTTCAACCATATCACCAACTCTTAAATCTTCTATATCTGACTCGTTAATGAGAACTTCGCCGTCTATCTCACCAACCCACTCTAATTTTCTTGCTCCTATAAAAAGCTCGTGTTCTGTGCTTTCTCCTTCTATAACAAGAGTTACCGTGTCGCCTATTTGATTTTTTAAAAGTGTGTTTGTATTTTCTTTTACGATTTTTTCTAGCACCTTAAGTCTTGCATTTATCGTTTTTGTTGGTATTTTGTTGCTCATAAGATTTGCTGGCGTATCTTCTTCATCTGAATATGCGAAGATGTTTACTCTATCAAACATAAACTCTTTTGCAAAATTTACCAAGTTTTCAAACTCTTCAGGGGTTTCATCAGGATGTCCAACGATAAAACTCGTTCTAAGAAATGCATTTGGAGCGCTTTTCATTAAGCTTAACTGCTCTCTTATCCTTTTTTCCCCTGCTCCTCTTCTCATTTTTTTAAGCATACTTTCACTGATGTGTTGTATTGGCATGTCAAAGTAGTTGTGAAAAAGTGGTGAAGAGATGATACGTTTTATGAGTTTATCCGAAGTTGTTGTTGGGTAAAGATACAAAATCCTTGCACTTTTTACGCCTTCTATTTTTTCAACTGCATCTATCAAATTTATAAGTCCATCTTCTTGTTTTTTGTCTCTAAGGTAAGAACTACTATCTTGAGAGATAAAACTAAAGTCATAAATACCTTGATTTATTAAGTTTTTTACCTCTCTTACGACACTTTCAACATCTCTTGATTTTAACTTTCCTTTGAAGGTTGGAATGGCACAAAAGCTACATTGCTGATTACAGCCCTCGCTTAGTTTTATATATGTGTGTACATTTGAGCCTGTAATTACTCTATCTTCATTTTCAATCAAATAAGTTGTTGGGGAAAATTGGCTTTTTCTGTTTTCTATGAGCATGTCTATATGATCATAATCACCAACACCTGTAAATATATCAACCTCTGGAAGCTCTTTTATAAGTTCTTCTCTATACCTTTGTGTTAAACAGCCACTTACTACCAACAGTGAATCTTTTTTTCTTTGTGAGTGAAGAGAAAATATAGTATTTAAACTCTCTTCTTTTGCAGCTCCAATGAAACCACATGTGTTTACTATCAAAACATCCGCCGTGCTTGCATCATTTGTGAGTTCGTAGCTTTTTAGTCGTCCTAGCATTACTTCGCTATCGACTAAGTTTTTATTGCAACCAAGCGAAATTAAGTGTAATTTTTTTACCATTTTATATCCATAAATTATCAATCAGTCTTAGATTATCAACTCTTGCAGCAATTAACAAAAGTGTATCTTTTATCGTTATTTTCTCTACCACTTTAAAGTCTCTATTTAAAACTTTTGCATAATCAACAACCAAATCCTTTAAAGATTCGCTCATGATAGCTTCTATATTTTTTGCATCTCTCTCGCCTTTCATGATGGCTTGAGAAGCATTTTTAAGTGCAACACTTAAAGCCAAAGCTCTTGCTCTATTGCTTGGGTTTAGATACGCATTTCTTGAACTAAGTGCCAAACCGTCATCATCTCTTATGATGTCGCAAGGAACAATGTTTACATGTAAAAAGAGAGTTTTTACCATATTTTGTATGATGTAAAGTTGTTGTGCATCTTTTTTTCCAAAATATGCATTTGTTGGTCTTGTGAGATTAAAAAGTTTTAATACAACTCTCAAAACTCCATCAAAATGTTTTGGTCTTACTTCACCTTCAAGTATATAACCCAAATCTCTTGGAGCCAAAATCTCAGGCTCTTGTTTTACGTACATATCTTCAATTTTTGGCATAAAGACTATATCCACACCAGCCAAAGTACAGATTTTCAAATCTGCCTCTTCACGTCTTGGATACTTACTAAAATCTTCATTTGGCAAAAATTGTGTAGGATTTACAAAAATTGAGACTATTACATTGTCATTTTGCATTCTTGCTTGACGAATTAAAGAGAGATGCCCGTTGTGTAAAGCGCCCATTGTAGGCACGATTCCAACGCTTCCTTTTAGATTTTTTCTAAGAGCAACTAACTCTTCTATGTTTGATACTATTTTCATTTTAGACACTTTTTAGTAAAATTATAACTATTTTTAAAATATCAATTATATCAAAATTATGGAGCTATCTTGGATAATTATGAATACACAGAACTTCTAAAAAAGTTATCAACAAAAGTAGATAATATCGTAAAAATCATTAAAGTTGATGAAGTTGTAAAAAGACTTGATGAAATTAGTGAAATAGAGCAAGACCCGACATTTTGGGAAAATGCAGCAAACGCAGGTATTATCCAAAAAGAGAAGACAAAACTTACAAATATATACAAAAACTACAAAGCAGCAAAAAGTGCAGTTGATGACGCAAAAGACTTGTATGATATAGCAAATGAGGAAGAAGACTCTATAACGATAGAATCGCTCTTTGAAGATGCAGAAAACCTAGAAGAACACATAACAAGCTTGGAAGTATCCATGATGTTAAATGGTGAGCATGATGGCTCAAACGCTATAGTTTCTATCCACCCAGGAGCTGGTGGAACGGAGTCGCAAGATTGGGCGAGTATCCTTTACAGGATGTATCTAAGATGGAGTGAGAGAATGGGCTTCAAGGTCGAAACTCTTGACTTTCAAGAGGGTGAAGAAGCTGGTCTTAAAGATGTGAGTTTTATCATAAAAGGTGAAAATGCTTATGGTTATATGAAAGCAGAAAATGGCATTCATAGACTTGTTAGAATAAGCCCGTTTGATGCGAATGCAAAAAGACATACCTCTTTTAGTTCTGTCATGGTAAGTCCCGAAGTTGATGATGATATAGAGATAGAAATAGATGAAAAAGATTTGAAGATTGATACTTACCGTGCAAGTGGAGCTGGTGGGCAACACGTAAATAAAACAGAGAGCGCCATAAGAATAACCCACATGCCAACTGGAATTGTTGTTCAGTGTCAAAACGATAGAAGCCAACACAAAAACAGAGCAAGTGCCATGAAAATGCTAAAATCTCGCCTTTATGAGTTAGAACTTGAAAAACAAGAAGCAGCAAAAGAGGGAGTGGAAAAAAGCGAAATCGGCTGGGGACATCAGATAAGAAGTTACGTTTTAGCTCCTTACCAACAAGTAAAAGATGCTAGAAGCAATATCGCCTATTCGCAAGTTGATGCTATTTTGGATGGAGATATAACAAAAATCATCGAGGGCGTTTTGATTGCTGGGGGGAGTAAAAAATAAAAACTGTTGGTTTGCTTGGTGGAATGAGCTTTGAAAGCACCAAAGATTATTACGAAGGTATAAACTTACATGTAAAAAGTGTTTTAGGCGGACTTCACTCTGCAAAGATACTTTTATACTCTTTTGATTTTCACGAAATTGAACTTTTACAAGCAAAAGATGATTGGGATAGTTTAGCTAAAATGCTTGGGTTTGCAGGAGAAAATCTCAAAAAAGCTGGGGCTGATTTCTTGGCTATTTGCACAAATACAATGCATATAGTTGCCCCTGAGGTTGAAAATATATCAAAATTAAAAGTTTTAAATTTGATAGATGCCGTGGGGCTTGAAATACAAAAAAGTGGCTATAAAAAAGTTGCACTTTTAGGTACCAACTACACGATGAGCAAAGATTTTTACAAAGGTAAAATCGCCAAAGATTTTGGTGTAAGTGTACTTACTCCAGACGAAAACGATAAAAAAATTATACACGACATCATTTATGATGAACTCTGTCTTGGTAAAATAAAAAACTCTTCAAGAAATGAGTATATAAAAATAATCAATAAATTAAAAAATGCAGGTACTGAAGCCATCATACTTGGTTGCACCGAAATCCCACTTTTACTAAAAGAGAAAGACTCACCGCTTCCACTTTTAAACTCAACAGAAATTCACATAAAAAGCATTGGCGAATATATGCTAAATGTTTAATAGAATATATTATCATTAAGAAAATTTTTAAAGGAGAAATTTCATGACAATTTCAAACGAGGCATTTTTAACTGGGCTTGGTTACACTCCAACAGATGCGTTGTTAACACAACTTGAAACAATCGAAGAGAGTACAAAAAACTTCGAGCAAATCTCAAAACATATCTTAAATCTAAACGAGCAATTAAAACCTTACAACTCATTTGTGGCGCTTTCAAACACAAATAATTACGTAAAAATCAAAAACCAAGCAAAAGATGGCTTTGTCATGGAAGTAAACAACATAATAGAAAGTTGGGCTTCAAAATACAAGATAGACCTTGAAAAAGTACCAAATAAAGAGCCTTTTTACATAAAAGGTTATGCAAAATAATCTCCAAAAAGAGCTAAACCAACCCTTTAGCTCTTTTTACGTTTAAATTAACCAATTTCAAAAAACTAAAGTTTACATGTAAATATGATACATTTATATATGCTTGCAAAAAATAACCGAATTTAAATCGTCACTTTTTGCATAAAATAAAAAAGTATATTATACTTAAAACATAAATTTTAAAACGTTGGAGATACCATGAAAAATATATTTTTAACGGGCGAAAAAGGTGTTGGAAAAACAACGCTTTTAAACAAAATATTGGATGATTTTAACTTTGATGTTGGTGGACATTTCACAACTAGAGAGTTTAAAAATGGTGGCGTGATTTTTTACATGAACGACTACATAACTAAAGAAGTTAAGCTTTTTGCAGACTTTAGCAACTTTGAGCAAAAAAAGGTTATCAAAGAGACTTTTGAAGTTTTTGGAGTAAATCTTCTTCAAAATGCTCTAAAACAAAAAGATGTTATAGTTCTTGATGAGCTTGGTCCAATGGAAGAAAATTTTACAGATTTTAAAAAAAGTGTTTATGATGTTTTAGATAGTCCAAAGCTGACTCTAGGTATCTTAAAAGAGTGTGATTCTCCCTTTATAGACTCCATCATGAAAAGAAGTGATACAAAAGTTATAAAAGTAACAAAAGAGAATAGAAATACACTCTTTGACGAGTTTAAAAAAGATGTAAAATCTTTTACATGTAAAGATGTTTAGCAAAAATCATTGTAGGCTAAAACTATATCCTGACTGGGAGTGGTTTTTTATAAAATCTTTGTCAAACTTTTTTCTTAGATTTTTCACAAGTGTTCTAAGAGCTGCTGAACTCATGCTATTATCATTCCAAACTACAGACTCTATTTCTTGATAAGGAACAATATGTCCTTTTTTGCGGATTATTAGAGATAAAAAAGTAGCTTCTTTGTTTGTTATAGTGACTGTTTTGTCTTCGTCCATAACTATTTGATTGCTAAAGTCAAACTTATATTTATCGTACTCTACAAACAAAAATCTTTCACTATTGATACTCTTTGCACAAATTTGCAAACCTTCAAGCAAACTATCTAGAGTGATTGGTTTAAGGAGAAATTTTTCTATTTTTAAATCCACTAATTCTAATAGATATTTTTTTTCAGTATGAGCTGTTAAAACAACGATTGGAACCTTTTTATTGTTTGTCCTGATATTTTTTACAAGTTTAACGCCATTCATGTTTGGCATACAAATATCGGTTAAGATTATGTCTGGATTTTTTGTATAAAAAATTTCTGTGGCTTCTTTTCCATCGCTTGCTTCAAAAACACTTTTTACAAAATAAGATAGTGTGTGAGCGATAGATTTACGAGTATTTTCTTCATCTTCAACATAAAGTACGCTAAGTTCTTTTAATCTCTCTTGCCATCTTTCCATCATAAATAGCTACTCCAAGCTTTTAAGTCCTAAATTATAGGCAATTACCATATATATAATCAAATACAAAGGATAATTGCCCGATTTTTAGCCTATTTGTGATAGTTTTGTAGATATTTTTCTATCAACAATTTTTCATTATCACTAAGCCCAGCCATTACCCCCATCCCATCTAAAATGCTTGGCCAAACATTTGCATCAAACTCGTCTTCGTGATGCAGGGCATGGCAACTACCACACCTTTCAGAGAAAAGCTCTTTACCTAGTTTTGATATCTCGTCCTTGCTTTTTCCTAAATCTTCACTTTTTACATAGCCTGTTGCACTTACTTTTAACCAAACCGTGTCATATTCATCTTTTTCTTCACCAACCACTTTTAAAGAGGAAGCGTCCCCTATTTCAAAACCTAGCATAATTACGCCAACTTTTTCATAGACAACTTCGCTTCCTTCTGGTTGATAACCGATGAATTCTACTTTTGAGTATTCACCACTTTTTGACAATTCAGTAACTTTACTTGAAACTATAAGGTTACCTAGAGCCTTGTTTGTATCTGCATCTTGATATAACACACTATTTGTTTTCAAATATAATTCTTGACCACCAAAAAGAAATGTCGAAAATAATAAAACGGTTAACAACTTTTTTAACATTATGACTCTTTAACTATTGGTGCTTCAAACACGTTAATTCTTGGTAATTCGCCTTTGAATTTTTCAATCTCTACTAATGCTGTAGCTTGATTTCCCTGTGCAAGTTCAGAACTTCCTATATCAGCAATCAAAACGTTTACATCGCCATGTACGCAAAGTGTGTTTGCTTTAGTTGGATCTTGTGGATCATACCAAGAGCCTTCTTGCATTCTTACAACACCCTCCATAACATAATCAGTCACAACAACACCACCTAAAATTTGACCGCGTTTGTTGAAAATTCTAACAACATCGCCGTTTTTAATACCTCTTTTTGCAGCATCTTTTGGATTTATCCAAATTGGCTCTCTCTCTTGCACCTCTTCAAATTTTCTCATCCAAGTATTATTTAGTTGAGAGTGTAAGCGGTATTTTGGATGTGGAGTTACAAGATTTAATGGGTACTGTTTAGTCTCTTTGCTTCCCAACCACTCCATAGGCTCAAACCAAGCAGGATGCCCTTTGCACTCTTTGTAGTTGTATCCAGCGATTTTTCTAGAGAAAATCTCAATTTTTCCAGATGGAGTACCTAAACGATTTGTGATGGGGTTATCTCTAAAAGATTTTAGCTTTATAAAGTTTTTAGCAGATTCAGGTGCTTCAAACTCTACATAACCTTTTGCCCAAAACTCATCGAATGTTGGTATATTGATACCAGATTTTGTTCCTTTTTCGTATGATTCTTGATAAAAGTACTTGATCCACTCCATACCAGTTCTACCTTCAGTAAAGGCATTTTCTTCGTCTTTACCAAAACGCTTGATGATATTTTGGAAAATCTCATAATCATTCATAGCTTCGCCAGCTGGCTCTACTACTTTTTTCATAGCAAATATATAACTATTTGTATGCGATCTTGTTATGTCATTTCTCTCTTGTTCTGTTGTTGCAGGTAAAACTATATCTGCCATTTTTGCTGTTGCGGTCCAAAAGCACTCATTTACTATAAATGTTTCAAATTTTCTCCAAGCTTTTATCATTCTGTTTCTATCTTGATGATGATGGAATGGATTTCCGCCAGCCCAATACGCAAGCTTTAAGTCTGGATATGTAACAGTTCTTCCATCAAACAAGATATCTTTTCCTGGATTTTCTAAGCACTCAACAATTCTTGAAACTGGAATCAAAGGAGTTTTTCTTCCTTTCCAAGGTCCATCAATTCTTGTATTTACACTAATTCCAGAAAGTCCGGGACTTGCAGCCGCCACTTCAGCACCAGCAGCTAGACCCATACCGCCATTTATATCAACGCTAAGTGGATTTCCAGTTGCAGCAGCAGGAGCTGGAACTCCACCATCTGAATAGTGATATGCAAAACCATAACCACCACCTGGAAGTCCAATTTGTCCTATCATTGCCGCAAGAGTTGTAAGCATCCAGTGTGGTTGCTCGCCGTGATGTGCTCTTTGGAAGCCCCAACCACCCATTAACATAGTTCTTTTTGAAACGAAAGTTTTAGCAAGTGTTTTGATGATTGCCGCATCAACACCACAAATTTTTGCTGCCCATTCTGGAGTTTTTACAACTTTATCTTCACCTTCACCAACAAGATATTTTCTAAACTCTTCAAATCCTGTCGTATATCTCTTAACAAATTTTTCATCATATAGATTTTCTGCATATAAATAGTGTGCAATACCAAGCATTAACGCAACGTCAGTCGTTGGTCTAACTTTGATTTGCTCTGCACCAAAGAAAACAGCAGTATCATTGTAAACAGGGTCGATACAATAAAACTTAATACCTCTTTTTTTACCCTCTTCACGAAGTTCTTTCATATATGTATATGATTTATGATCAGGCGTTCCCCACGCTATCTGATTTGTTACAAGTGGATCTGCGCTCCAAAAAACAACGCATTCAGTATTTGCAATCAAATTTGGATAAGATGTTTGTTGGTTACTTGACTCATCAGCACCAGTTACATAAGGAGTGATAGCTCTAATGCAGTGTGTGGAGTATGTTAAAGCTCTTGATGTATATCCACCAGCGATACCAAGCATTCTTCCAAGAAGCGCTTGAGGATTGTTTAAGCTACCAACACAAAACCAACCGTAACTACCACCAAAGATAGCATCTGGACCATAGTCTTTGTAAACTCTTTTGAGTTCATCAGCAATCAAATCAAAAGCTTTTTCCCAGCTAACACGAACAAATTTTTCGCTTCCTCTTTTTGACTTGTCGCTTTGATATCCATTTTTCAAATACCCTTCTCTAACGCAAGGATATAAAACACGGTTTTTAGCGTAAGTTCTAGCAGGCAATGCTCTAATCATACTTGTTGGAAATTCATCACCTTTAAAAAAGTTAACTCCCTCAAAACGACCATTTCTAACTTCAGCATTAAATGCACCCCAGTGAGAAGCACTGATAGTATTGCTTGTAGAATCCAAAATCGAATCACCAACAAGTGGTACCGCACTAAGATTAGTAGTAGCAGCTACACCAGCGGCCGTACTAAATTTTAAAAAAGATCTTCTATCCATTTTCTTTGTCATTTGTTTACTCCTTACAAAATTGACAACAAGAGAATTAGTAGCAAATATCTCAACTGATTTTTACTACAAAAGACACCATCTCCCAAACAATGTAATTACATAAAACTTAAATAACCACATTAATTTTAAAAAATAATACTAACTGAAAAATATGTGCCATTTATGAATAAAAAATGAGTTTTTTGTGATTATTGTTGATAATCATTATTAATTCAACATCGCGGAAGTTTTTTTACATGTAAAGATTAACTTTGGTTTAATATGCAATCATCTAATATATCGCAAACTTTCAAAAAGGAAAACTTTGGGTAATTTATCGCAAAAAAGTATTGCACTTATCTGTGTTGGACTTTGCATATTTCTCTGGTCTTTTGTTGGTGTATTTGCGAAGTTTGCACAGACTGGACTTGATAATTACCAATACGTTTTTTACTCGAGTGTGTTTTCGTTTCTCTCACTTTTAATTCTCTCAATCGCTACAAAAAAGATAAAACTCCTTTTTACTTACCCATTTCAAACTCTTCTTTTTTTAGCATTTCTTGGTTTCTTGGATTTTATGTTTTATCTGCTTTTATACTACGGCTACGCCTCTTCAAATGGTTTAGAAGTTTTAGTTATGCAGTACACTTGGCCAATTTTTATAGTTTTGCTCTCATTGGTTTTATTAAAAGAAAAGCTAACTATAAACAAAACGCTTTCATTGATTTTTGGGTTTTTTGCTATGGTTGTAGTCGTCACAAAAGGTGATGTGCTAAACATCGATTTTACAAATATAAGAGTTATTTTTATCGTTATGTTTTCAGCATTTTGTTTTGCCTTGTTTTCCGTTTTAAGTAAAAAGGTGAAAATAAATATAGTAAATGCGGTTACCGTGTACTTTTTGGTAGCAACAATTTACTCATTTATAGCGATGCAAACGTTTTCACATTTTGTTCTTCCACAAAAAACTGAGTGGTTTTACACTTTTATAAACGGTGTTTTTATAAACGGTGTTTCATATATACTCTGGGTAAAAGCACTCAAAGATTTGGACGCTTCCTACGTTGCTCCTTTTACTTTTTTGATACCAATACTTGCAGCATTTTTACTGGTTCTGTTTTTTAGAGAAGATGTATATATCTCTTACATTGTTGGGCTTGCACTCATAGTTTTATCTGGACTTGCAAACACAAAACTGTTAAACAAGCTTATAAACTTTCCAAAAAGATCATCAAAATAGATTGATTATCATTTAAAAACTATACATTTTTTACAAAATAAAACTATAATTTCAAAAATATCAAAAAGGCTTATAAATGATAATAGACGGAAAAAGCGAAAACTTACAAGCAAAGTTAAATGTCCTAAGAGCTGGCGTTCTTGGTGCGAATGACGGCATCATATCAACTGCTGGACTTATCGTTGGCGTTGCTGGAGCTACTACTGATACTACAACTATTTTAGTAAGTGGACTTGCTGCACTTGTTGCGGGAGCTTTGTCTATGGCTGGTGGAGAGTATGTCTCTGTTAGCACTCAAAAAGATACAGAAAAAGCACAGATTGAAAAAGAAAAAGAGGAGTTAAAAGATGATTATGATGGTGAAATTAAAGAGTTAGCCGACTTATACATAGAAAAAGGATTATCAGCTCATCTTGCAAAAGAAGTAGCGGTTGAGCTTATGAAAAAAGACGCACTTACTGCTCACGCCGAAGTTGAGTTAAACATTGATCCAAAAAACTACACAAATCCATATAGCGCAGCATTATCTTCCATGTTTTCATTTTCCATAGGAGCAGTTTTGCCACTTCTTTCTATACTATTTTTTGCAGAAAGCATAAGAATAGCAGGAACTTTTTTAGTTGTTTTAGTTGCTTTATCACTAACTGGATACATAAGCGCGCATCTTGGTGGTGCTAAAAAATTAAGAGCGGTACTTAGAAATGTAGGAGTTGGAACTATTACTATGCTTGTTACGTACTTTGTAGGACAAATGTTTCACATATAAACATCTGTCCTGTTAGTTACTATTTTTTCTCGTTTTTATCGTCTTTATTTAGTATATCTTTTGTGCTTTTAACTGCACTGTCTACCATGTTTTTTGCAACTTCCCAAGCTCTTGCTCCAAGAGCTTTTGCATCTTCTGCTGCTTGCTTTGCTTTAGGAGTTGCATCTATTTTAAATGCTTCAACTTTTACGCTTGCGCCTTTTTTCATCTCTCCAAACTTTTTGCCAGCTTTGCCCATAAACTCTTTTTCAAAAACTAAAGCCTCCTCTTTTAACACATCAAATCTTTCAGCCAAAGTTTCAGCTGCTTCAAAACCGATACGTTTAAGTCTTGCGAGAGAGCTATCTTCTACCGAGATAATCTCTCCTAAGATTTCAGCAGAAATACCAACTGTAGTTAAGCTTACTTGTTTTAGTGTGGCTACATAAGACTCCTCAATTTTGAGTAACTCTTTTTTTGAACTCTCTAAACTTCTGCCCATATACATCTCAATCTCTTCAGGAGCAAATTTCAAATCATTTTTAAATTTTTCAGTTGCTTTATAGAGACCATTTTTTGTGCCTCTTACCGCACCTTGAAGTATCTCTTTTGCAAAGGGGATATTTGTATCTGCCATATCAATACTAACTTCAAGGATGTTGCTTATGATGTTTACAATCCTCTGTTTAACAAAGTGACCTTCGGTGATGGCTTGATATGTGAAGTTTTTACTTATCTCTTCGATAGTATTTTCAACATCATCGCCTCTCTCTATGGTTTTAAGATACGCTTCTTCAAGTGCCTCTTTTAAAAGACCAAACATTTCAACACTTCTTAGTTTTGCATCTTGGATATTTAAAAGAACCTCTTTTTTCTCTTGCTCATCAAGTGCTTCTACTGCATTTTCAACATTGAAATATGATTTTTTTATAAGCTCTCTCATGCTGTATATTTGCATCTCTATGGCTTTTTCTATCTTGTCTTTTTCATAAATCAACTTATAGATATTTTGTTCTTTCTCATAAGTCACGGCTTTCATGAGTCCATCTATAACAGCTGAGATAGTTTTTGAGTTTTTGAGCTCCTCTTTTTCTAGCATACCAACAAAAAGACCAAGAAGCTTTTCTGCTCTTCCTAAAACATGCGTATCATTTTGCAAATGTTGAAGTTTTTTGTGAGACAATTCAAAAGTAACCTCTTTGATGATTATAAGCAAGTTTGGATTATCTTTGTTGTCTTTTATTGTATTTATAAAAATCGCCTGAAGTGATTCTATCATTTTGCCCTTCCTTATAAAACCATTTTTATATTTTTGTGCGCTCTGATGGATTCGTAGATAAATTTTCTATCATCATCGTTATGCACAAGAAGTGAAACTGAGTAGCTTTTGTATGCACCTTGTGTACTTGATTTTGATGCTTTACATGTAAAGCCTCTATCTTTTAAAATCGGGTTTAATACCTCATCTATGTCTACTGATGCTAAAGCTATGACTTTATACTCCCACTTGCATGGGTACTTTAAAACAACTTCTGATGATTTAATGTCGTCTATATTCGCCACTTTTTCCTCCGCTTTTAGATTCAAGCTCAATGTTTGATATTATCATAGATTTATCAACGGCTTTTATCATATCATAAATCGTAAGTAACCCTATACTAACGCCACAAAGTGCTTCCATTTCAACACCTGTTTGTCCTTTTAATTTTGCAGTTACAAATAGTTTAAATCCCGGAAGTTCGGCAAGCTCTTCAACGTCGCACTTTATAGAAGTCAGCAAAAGCGGATGACACATTGGTATAAAATCGCTCGTTTTTTTTGCTCCCATGATTGCAGCAATTATAGCTGTTTGTAAAACTGGTCCTTTTTTTGCTCTTTCATTTATGATGTCGCTATATGCCTCTTTGCTCATTTTTATAGTTCCACTTGCAACTGCTACTCTTGTGGTATCTTCTTTGTCGCTCACATCAACCATTTTTGGTTGGTCTTTTTCATCAAGATGTGTTAATTTCATAAAAATATTCCTAAAATGTGTTATTTAATGGCAAATTATATTATAATTTTGCTTTGCCAATTATACAAAAAAGGACTTTATTTGCTCTCTTCCATGTTAGCTCTTGGACTTAAAATCTTTCCATTGTACATAATCATTTTTCTGGGCTTTATAGCAAGCAAAAACTTAGAGACAAAAAGAGAAAATATAGCTCCTCTTATAGTTTACATACTAGCTCCTGCTGTTGTTTTTAATGCAACTTATCAAGTTAAGATAAACACCGGACTTTTGATACTTCCTTGGATTTTGTTTTTCATGGCGATTTTAATCTGTCTGTTTGTATATATAGCAACAAAAAAGCTTTGGAGCGACAACACAAGAAATATAGTAGCTTTTAGTGCAGGAACTGGAAATACCGGATATTTTGGTATTCCACTTAGTTTTATCCTACTTAGTCCTGAAGCTGCAAATATATATATTTTCGCTCTTCTTGTCTCCTTTCTTTATGAGTACACAGTTGGTTTTTATATCATCTCAAAAGGGAGTTACACGCTCAAGCAATCACTTATAAAAATAGCAAAACTTCCCGTTTTATACGCGATGATAGCTGGCTTTACATGTAACTTGTTAAATGTACAATTTAGTGTAAGCGTACTTGAAACTCTAAACTCATTTAAAGGCGCTTACGCCGTGCTTGGCATGATGATGATTGGCATGGGACTTAGCACCATAAAAATAAAAGAGATTGATACGAAATTTTTGTCAGTCACACTTGTAGCAAAATTTGTACTTTGGCCGATTTTGGCACTCATGATAATCTTCATAGATAGAAATATTTTGATGCTTTTTAACGAAAGTGTATATCAAGTTTTGATAGTAGCCTCAATCGTCCCAATGGCTGCAAATACGGTAACGCTTGCAACTCTTTTTAGAACAAAACCAGAACAAGCAGCAATCGCTGTTTTAATCAGTACAATAGTTGCATTTTTTGCTATACCTATCATGGCAACGCTATTTTTGTAAGTTTACATGTAAAAATAGTTGGGCAAAGGAAGGGATTCGAAAAAAATTCATTTTGTTTTTTATTTATTCGAATCAAAGTAATTTTTTATCCAATTGTAAAATATTTTAGAAAAATCATTTGCTAAAACATCAATATCTGTTTTCATTCCTGCTCTGGTTCCGCTACTTAAAACAATTATATTTGCACTTGCAAGTCTTCTTGCTGATAAAATAATTTCAAGTGATACAGGTTTTTGTTTAGTAATTTTTTCCGAAATTTTTGTACTTACTAAATACAAAAAGCAAACACTTCCGCGGTCTTCTTGCATTATCATTTCAAATATTGTTATATAGTTTTTCAAATCTTCATTTGTTAAAGAATTTATATTGTAAAATAGTGAATTTTCATAAAAATTTAATGTACCATTTTTTATTTGTTGTTCCCATAATTTTGCTAAAACATAGGTTTGAATTCTATTGTCAGAGTATATATTTTTTTTGATAATATTTTGAACAAATCTCTTGTTTGTATTATCTTCTAAAAATTTAATTAGTTCTTCTTCTTCAATACCATTATTTATAAGGTCATTTATAAGGTCGCTTAATTGCTCTTCCATATAGTCTTGATATGTATCAGATATTGCTTTGTAGACTGTTGCAAAAAATCCACCAGAAGCAATATTAATCGCTCTACTTATTGCCTTAATATCAGTTTTAATAGCCATAACGTTATCCTTTTAAAAAGTCACAGAATTTATTTGCGATTATATATAATATAGTACTAATTTTCACAATATTTTTGAAAACTTACATTTTCAATGCAATCTTTATCAAAAACCTTTACATGTAAACTTCTTTAAGAGGTAAAATCCTCTTAAAGAATTGTTTTTAATATCCCAAAGACTCATTTACCAAGATAATCGTTGTGCGACCTTTTTCATCATTTTCGATTATCCCATATTTGTTTGCTATATTTTCAACCGTATAACTTGGTGCTTTTCCAAAAGAGACTGCTTTTGCGTTTAATCTTTCAACGTTTTTAACTGCCGCAACTGTTTTGATTCTGTGGATTGCTGCTGTTACGTCTTCTACTATTTTATTTACTCCTGCAACAATGAAAAGTTTTTTTGAACCAAATATTTGCGCTGCTACTCTGTTTCCTGTTCCATCGGAGTTTACAAGCTCACCTTTTTTTGTAATAGCGTTTGTGCTTGAAATGTATATATCGGCTATCATCCCCTCTCTTCTTCTTCTTATGTTTTCATTCATCGTGATACCAGCTTCGTATTGGTTAAAAAGCTTTATATCTTTTCTTCCTATAAGATAGCCTTGTATGCCAGTCTCTTCTAGAGTTGTTGAGCCGCCGATGCCAACGCTAACATTTGGAGTTATATGTTTTTTTACAATCTCAAGTGCCTCTTGTTTTGTTTGAACGAAGATAAACTCAAAACCATTTTTCTCACACGCTGTTGCTAACTTTTGAATATCCATAAAATACTCCTACATTTAAAATATATAATTGTAGTATTTTGGTTGTAAAAAAATCTTTACATGTAAAGATTATAGTTATCTTATTTTGATATGATTGCCCCATGAAAATTTTTAAACTATTTATATTGCTTTTTATATTTGCTTTACATGTAAATGCAAAAGATTATGCAAACGGACAGGTTGCTATTTTAGAGTTTGATAAAAACGGCAGTGTTGAACTTCTAAGAGCTGGCAAGATTGTAAACTTAAACTCACATCCTACAAACTCTTCAAAACTCATAGCTCTTGTGCCTATCTCGTATTACGAGAAAAACAACATCACTCTAACAAAAATAGAAAATGGTAAACTTTTCGATGAAATTATAGAAGTAAAACAAAAAGCTTACAAAAAAGAGACTCTAAGCGTTGATTCAAGCAAAGTAAATCCACCTTTAAATATGCAAGAGAGGATAGCAGTTGAGTTAAAAGAAGCAAAGGCTATCTACGCTACTTACACAAACAAAAGATACTGGAACTCAAAGTTTTTACTTCCAATGAACAGCACCATAACAAGCGAGTATGGGAATGCAAGAGTATATAATGGCGAACTTAAAAGTTACCACTCAGGCACAGATTTTAGAGCAAGTGTGGGAACTCCTATATTTGCAGTAAATGATGGAAGAGTTGTTTTAGTAAAAGACAGATATTACGCTGGGCTTTCTGTTATTGTTGATCACGGCGAGGGAGTTTATACTACTTACTTTCATCTAAGCAAAACAAATGTGCAACCAGGTGATGTCGTAAAAAAGTCAGAACTTCTTGGGCTTAGTGGCGATAGTGGCAGAGTAACAGGCCCTCATCTTCACTTTGGTATCGTAGTTGGCGGTATCAGCATTGATCCGATGCAATTTATAAATGATATCAATTATCTTTTTTAAGCAAATATAAAAAATCTCTTTTAAGTCTTGTAATCAATTTATAATTAAATCTGCAATACAATAGTTTTTTTACATGTAACCTTTTACATGTAAACTTTTACATGTAAGGAAATGGATGTTAGACTTTTGGCAAAATATATATTCCAACTTTGACCCTATTGCATTTAAACTTGGTATGTTTTCTGTGCATTGGTATGGGATTATGTATGTTACTGCGCTTTTAAGTGCCTTGTTTATAGCAAAATGGTTCGTTAAAAAAGACAAACTTCCTATTAGTATGGAAATGGTTGATAGCTACGTTCTTTGGGCTGAACTATCAGTCATCATAGGTGCAAGAATTGGCTATGTCCTTATCTACGACCCAAATACAAGTTACTATCTAACTCATCCTTGGCAAATTTTCAATCCTTACAGCAATGGTGAATTTATTGGTATTAGTGGCATGAGTTACCATGGCGCTGTTTTTGCATTTTTGATAGTTACTTGGTTTTATACAAGGAAGTACAAATATCCAGTTTGGAAACTTATGGACTTAGTGGCTCTAAGCGTTCCTCTTGCTTACGTATTTGGACGCATTGGAAATTTCCTAAATCAAGAGCTAATCGGACGTGCAACCGATGTTCCTTGGGGTATTTACGTAGATGGCATCTTACGTCACCCTTCGCAACTTTACGAAGCTTTCTTTGAGGGAGTTGTGGTTTTTATAGTAGTTTTTATTTACAGAAAGTATAAAAAATTTGATGGAGAACTTATCATAATTTATGGAATCACTTACTCAATAGGTAGATTTATAGCAGAATTTTTCCGTGAACCAGACCCACAAGTTGGATTTTTATTTGGCGGTATAACAGCAGGACAGGTTCTGTCTATCATTATCATTTTGCTTGGTATAGTGATGTACACGTTATTGAAACGCTTTAATGATAAGAAGATTTTGGTTAAAAATAAGAGTAGCAAAATTAAAAAAAGATAAATAAAAGCAATTAATATAATTTTAATAGCTATCAGGTTATAATTTTAAGTTCCAATATATTTATATGACACACGTATGATAAAAAATTTTATAAGGAGAGAAAGGTGAGTAATCTCATTGAAGGTTTCTTAGGGAAAAGGGTTGACGGCAAAAAAAGCCGAATGCCAGCGAGGTTAGACTTTGTCCAAAGTGCAACAGGTTTGTTCTTAGGATTGTTCATGTGGGGACACATGTTTTTCGTTGCAACGATTTTAATTAGTCCAAGTGCTATGGACTGGGTAACAAAAGCTTTTGAAGGAAGTTTGTTTTTAGCAGCTCCTAAGCCATGGCTTGTTTCTGTTATAGTTTTTATTGTTTTTACAATATTCTTTGTTCACGCCTGTTTGGGAATGAGAAAATTTCCTATCAACTACAGACAATACCAAGCATATAATACTCACAAAACTATGATGAAACACCCTCACA